>CAYQYM010000008.1:0-17899 GCA_964421715.1 uncultured Acidipila sp. | reverse complement strand
CTACGGCACGGGACGGCGCAAGGCGGCCGTGGCCCGTGTCTTCCTGCGGCCCGGCAGCGGCGAGTTTAAGGTCAACGACAAGCCGTTTGAGACCTACTTCGTCACCGAGCAGCAGAAGGTTTCCGCCAGGCGTCCGCTGGCCTTGACCGAGCTTGGCAGCAACTTCGATGTCGTGACCACGGTGCGCGGCGGCGGCGTTGCCGCCCAGGCGGACGCAGTCAAAATGGGCATCGCGCGTGCCCTGCTCGTCTTTAATGCCGAGTTACGCAAGACGCTCAAGAGCGATGGACTGCTGAGCCGCGATGCGCGCATCAAGGAGCGCAAGAAATATGGCCAGAAGGGCGCTCGCAAGCGGTTCCAGTTCTCCAAGCGCTAATTGCAGCGTTGGGCAGGTTGTGTTGGGCAGGCTGTAAGGAGCGCCGGCTTCTATGTAAGGAGCGCCGGCTTCTATTGGACGGAATCCTCCAGGGGGCCGGCGCTCCTGGATCTAAATCTTCCCTGACGGGAGACCCGGAATCAGGTTCCGGACGGGAAATCAATCCCAGGCCGCTGGCCGGGATGCAAACTCAAGAGGAGGCTGTTTGGCCACGATCACCATGAAGGAGCTGCTCGAAGCGGGAGTCCACTTCGGGCACCAGACCAAGCGCTGGGACCCGAGGATGAAGGAGTATATCTTCGGTGAGCGCAACGGGATCTACATCATCGACCTGCAGAAGACCCTGAAGATGTTCAAGGAGGCGTCCAAGTACGTCACCGATCTGACCAGCCAGGGAAAGGTGATTCTGTTTGTCGGCACTAAGCGCCAGGCGCAGGACGCCATCGCCGAAGAGGCGAATCGCTGCGGGATGTTTTATATAAACAACCGCTGGCTCGGTGGGCTGCTGACCAACTGGGTAACGGTGCAGAAGTCGGTGAAGCGCCTTCAGGAGCTCGATGAGATGGCCACGGACGGCCGCTACGAACTGCTGACCAAGAAGGAAGTCATCCGGCTGGAGCGCGAGCGCAAGCACCTGCAGGCCAACCTGGCTGGCATCAAGAACATGAAGCGGCTGCCCGACGCGCTCTTCGTCGTCGATTCGAACAACGAGGCCATCGCCGTCAAGGAGGCCCGCAAGCTCGGCATCCCGGTCGTCGCCGTGGTGGACACGAACTGCGACCCGACCGTGGTCGATCACGTGATTCCGGGCAACGATGACGCCCTGCGCGCCATTCGCCTTTTCACCTCGAAGATTGCAGACTCGGCGGTCGAAGGTGTGCAGATGGCCGGCGACATGCGCCAGGCCGAGGTGGCCGGCGTGAGCGCCGACGAGCAACTGGAGGGGCAAGTGAACGAGCTGACCGCCAGCGCGCCCGCCGCGGACGGCGCTGCCGAGGGAGATGAAGTGGACCTCGAAGCTGCCCTGGGCGGCGGCATTCGCAAGGCCCCGGCCGCGGTCAGCGCTGCAGACGACGCCGATGTGGCGGAGACCAGCCTGTAAGCCGGAGTAAGCATTCGCGGGGGTGAAGGAGCGTGGCCGCGAAATTCCGGGCCACGCTTTCTTTCTGTCCGGCCTGCGCGCCGGCCGCGCCTACAGCAGATTCACACACAAGTTCTAACAGCAGGATCAGGAGCACTCAGCAAAATGTCTACCGCTACCGATAAGATCGACGCCAAGCTCGTCAAGCAGCTCCGCGACAACTCCGGTGCACCCATGGGCGATTGCCTCAAGGCGCTGCAGGAGTCTAAGGGCAACATGGAAGAGGCTTTTGTCATTCTGCGTAAGCGCGGCATGGCATCGGCGGTCAAGAAGGCCTCCCGCACCACCAACGAGGGCGCAGTCGGCACCTACATCCACGCCGGCGGCAAGATCGGCGTGCTGCTTGAGGTCAACTGCGAGAGCGACTTTGTGGCCCGCACCGCGGACTTCCAGGAGCTGCTTAAGGACATTGCCATGCACATCGCTGCGACTGACCCACGCTACATCCGCCGCGAAGACGTGACGGCCGAAGATCTCGAACGCGAGAAGGAGATCTACCGCGCACAGGCCGCCTCTACCGGCAAGCCGGCAGCCGTGGTCGAGAAGATTGTGGAGGGCAAGATGAGCAAGTTCTACGAGGAGGTTTGCCTGCTCGACCAGCCATTCATCAAGGAGCAGTCGGTAGCCATCAAGGACCTGATCGCCACCAAGGTGGGCAAGCTGGGGGAGAACATTACCGTCCGCCGCTTCGCGCGCTTCAAGGTCGGCGACCCAAACTGGACCGTGGCGCAGGTGAAGACCAGCACCGAAGAGGCCGCCGAGCAGGCGTAACCGCTCGATGAACAGGGGCGGCGGGCAAAGTCTGCCAGCCGCCCGTCGTGCAGTCCTGGTACCCGGGCAGTCTGCGTCGGCAGAATTCGTCTTACGCTTTTCCCGCATATGGCACTAAGGCTTGTACGCGAACAGGTCGCCCACCTATTTTCCATTGCTGCTCTTCGCTGCAAATGGCTCCCTGCTCTCAACGGAGCGATACCGTAGTTGCCTGATGTGCGCTCATACAGAGGGCGCAGCGTGCAGTTCTGTTACTCAGCGCGGCCCAATGTTTCTTCGGCTCGCACACGGTGCCAGCTATCATCTCATCTGACATGAAGGTCTTGAGCGCAGCCGAAATGCGCGCCACCGACGAGCGCACCACGCGGGAACACGGCATCGACTCGCTGACGCTGATGGAAAATGCCGGGGCCGCGGTGGCGCGCTTTGTGCTTCGCAAGTTTCCCCGCGCGCGGCGCATTCTCGCGCTCTGCGGGCGCGGCAACAACGGCGGCGACGGGCTGGTGGCCGCGCGCCACCTTACCGAGGCCGGCTGCGTTGTCGAGGTGCTGGTCGCCGGCCTGCTCGATCAATGGATGGGCGACGCGGCGACCATGCTTGCCAGGCTGCCCGGGCTGGCATACGAGTATGCGCCACAGACCGCCGCGAGCAGGATCGCCCGCGCCGACCTGGTGCTCGATGCCCTCGTCGGGACGGGCTTTCACCCGCCGCTCACCGGAGCCGCCGCCGAACTGCGCGACCTCGTTAACGCAGCCACGGTCCCGGTGGTCGCGGTTGATCTGCCCTCGGGCTGGGATGCAGACTCTCGCGAGTACGCGGCGGAGGGCGCCATACGCGCGGACGCGGTCGTGACCTTCACCGCGCCTAAGCCGGCGCACGTCTGCGGCAATCTCACGGGCAGCGCCACGCGGCCTATCGTCGTCGCGGAGATTGGCTCGCCCGCAGAGGCGATTCGCTCCAACCTGAACCTCCGCTGGACCGGCTCTGCTGCACACCTCGTCCACAAGCCTCGCCCTGCTGAAGACAACAAGGGCCGCCACGGCCACGTGCTGCTGGTGGCGGGTTCACACGGCAAGTCAGGCGCGCCTTCCATGGCTGCGCTGGCAGCCTTGCGCGCAGGCGCGGGGCTGGTCACGGCGGCTGTTCCCCGCTCCATTCTCAACACGGTGGCGCGCATCGCCCCGGAGCTCATGACGGAGCCGCTGGCCGAAGAGGATGGCGATCTTGCAGCGGCCAACTTCACCACCGGCGCTATCTCGTCTCTGCTCGAAAAGAAGACGGTGCTGGCGGTCGGGCCCGGCCTGGGCCAATCGCCGGGTGCGGAGCACGCCGTGCTCACGCTGGTCAAAGAGACTCACCTTCCACTCGTGCTCGACGCGGATGCCCTCAACATCCTCGCAAAGCACAAGAGCCTCCTGAGCGTGCTTTCCAGCCATGGCAGCAGGACGGTCGTGCTGACACCGCATCCGGGCGAGATGGCGCGCCTGGCTGGGCTGTCCATCCCCGAGGTGCAGGCGAACCGCGAGGGGCTGGCGCGTCAGTTCGCCACCACGCACCGGCTCACCCTGGTGCTGAAGGGGTGGCGCACGCTGGTGGCGCATGCGGACGGTTCTATCGCCGTGAATACGACGGGCAACCCGGGGCTGGCCAAGGGCGGTAGCGGAGACATCCTCACTGGCATCGTCGCAGCACTGCTCGCGCAGCTTCCGGACGAGCGTGCCGCGGCGGCAGAGGCTGCCGTCTACCTGCATGGGCTGGCGGCCGACTTCGCCGTCCGCCAACAGGACGAGCACACCCTGCTTGCGACCGACGTGCTCACGCACCTCTGGCAGGCCTTCCGCTTTCACCCGCAGGATCCGGCCGGCTACACCTGGCTGGAGGGACTGCCAGGTCGCGGCCGCTGAACCCTGCCCGGGTCTTGCTCATGGCCGGCTGCGTATCTGCCGTATGATGACCACAAGCCAGCGATGGCCACGATGCGAAAGCCACTGCGAGGGAGTCCCGAAGGATGCGCGACACTGCCGCCAGAATCCATGAATCCGAGACGCGCTCGAGTGCGGAGACCATCGCTGCCGGCCGCGAGATCGCGTCCCTGCTTACCCCGCCGCGCTTTGTCATCCTGAGCGGAGACCTGGGCGCAGGAAAGACGACGCTGGTGAAAGGTATTGCCGAGGCGCTCAATGCGGCCGAGCCCGACGAGGTGACCAGCCCCACCTTCACGCTGATTCACGAGTATGAAGGCATGCTGGGGAGCAAACCCGTTCTGCTCTACCATCTCGATCTTTACCGGCTCGAAGATGAGCGGCAGCTCGCGCAGCTGGGCATCGACGAACTGGCTACTCCGGACGCCATCGTGCTGGTGGAGTGGGGCGAAAAGTTTCCCAGCATCGTGAAGCGCAGCGACGGAGAGATCCGGCTCGAAACCGTGAAGGACGACCTGCGCCGGATCTGCTGCACGCTCAAGGGCGAAGCGGCGAAATAAGCGGTCCCGTGTTGCCCGGCACGCGGCACGCGGCCCGGGGGACAGGCCGGCGCGGGGGACAGGCCGGCGCGTTTACAGCTTCGGGTGCAGCCGCCCGAATCCGGTTGCCTGCTGATATGCACGCCCGAAGGCACACAGCTTCGCGTCCTCATAGTGCCCGGCCAGGAAGGTGATGCTGACCGGCGTCCCCGGCCCGCCGACCTGGTCATCATCGCCGGTGCCCGTAGCTGGCGGCTGCGGCGCGTCGTCTCCACGCACGCCGTTCGGCTGGATTAGCGCTGGATGGCCGGTCAGATTGGTCACCACCAGTTGCTCACTGTTGCTGGAGGCGACCACGATGTCCACCGTCTTGAAGAGCTCTGAGACCTGGCGGATGGCAAGCGTGCGTGCGCGGTTTGCCTGGATGTACTCGACTGCAGGATAGAAGCGCGCGGTGCGGAAGGTGTTGGGCCAATCCTCGGGACCCTGCTCGGTCAGCAGCCTGTCGCGGCCGGTAAGGGTCAACTCGTCGAAGGCGGCAGCAGCCTCGGCTTCGAGCAGCGGAACCATGGCGCCATAGGGAAGGTCTGGCAGCTTGACTGGCACCAGCTCGACGCCCATGGAGCGCAGCTTATCGAGCGCGGCCAGGTCGTACTTCCTGTCATAGGCGCGGCGCGCGCGGTAGGCGGCGCGCAGCCGCTCGCGCTCTTCCTGGTTCTTCTCTGCCGGTGTCGCGGCCGCGGCCTGCGGTGTTGCCGATGCTGCTGCGCGCCTGTCATCCTCAAACTCGTCCTTGAAATAGCCGACGCGCAGCCTCTTCCAGTCGTAGTCCGCGTCCCAGTTAAAGGCTGCATCGCGCGTCGCCAAGTCCTGCCCGTCAGGTCCGTAGATGGCCGTCATCACGACGGCACAGTCCTCCACCGCGCGGCAGATTGGTCCCAGTTTGTCCATCGTCCAGCTCAGGGCCATGGCGCCCGTGCGCGGTACGAAACCAAAGGTGGGCCGCAGCCCGGTAGCGCCGCAGCGCGTCGAGGGTGAGGAGATGGAGCCCAGGGTCTCCGATCCAATGGCGAAGGCCACGCATCCGGCGGCGGTCGCCGAGGCCGATCCGGCAGAGGAGCCGCTCGATCCCTGGTTCGGATTCCAGGGATTGCGGGTGCGGCCGCCGAACCACTTGTCGCCCTCGGCCAGCGCGCCGAGCGCGGTTTTGGCGACGAGCACGGCACCGGCCGCATCCAGCCGCTTCACCACCGTTGCGTCCTCGTCAAAGTGCTGCGTTTCAAAGCCGCCGGCGCCCCAAGTTGTCGGATACCCGGCGACGGCCAGCAGGTCCTTGGCGCCCCACGGCAGCCCGTGCAGCGGCCCCCGGTAGCGCCCGGCGGCGATCTCGCGGTCGGCCTCTCTCGCCTGTGCGGCGGCGCGCTCCTCGGTCAGCGTGATCACGAAGTGCAGCACGGGGTTGTAGCGTTTAAGCCTCGCCAGGTACATCTGGGTCAGCGCGGTCGAGGAGACCTTCCTGCGGCGGACCAGGTCGCCCAGCTCCACCACCGGCGCGAAGGCCAGCTCCTCGAGGTTCGCCGGCATCGTCGCAATCGCCGGAGCCTGGCTATAACGTGCCTGCTTCTTCTCCTGATTTACCCTCGCTCCCGGTGGCAGCGGATCGAAGATATACGCCGGAGGCACGCTGTTGGGCAGGTGCAGCCTGCGCAGCGCGGCAGAGGCCTCCCGCTGCGCATTCAGCCCCTCAATCATCATCTGCCGGTACTCGGGCGCAATGTTCACGCCGGCGATCCCCGCGGCCTGCTCAATGAGTTCGGGGGTGATCTTTGGCAGGGGCAGTCCGGCAGTGCCACCATCCCGTTGCTGCTGCGCCTGCACGGCCAGGGTCCACAGGGTGCCGGGAAAGAGAGTGGAGGCAAGGCCGAAGCGGCCAGTCCAGGCAAGAAAGTGGCGGCGTTCAAAGGCCATCGTTCACGCAGGGTTCCTCTGGGGGGAAATAGTCAAGAATCGAAGTATACCGGGGCACGTGCAAAAGTCCACTTCGCAGCGGCCCCGCCCTGGCCCGCAACCTTCAACAGTCAGGTAGCATCGTGCATAACATGCCAGCCATGCTCCCCCGCCTCTCTCTTGCCTGTCTGTTTGCATTCTGCCCACTCGGCTACGCCCAGATGCAGCCTGCTATCGCGCCTGTCGCCTCGACCTCTGAGACGCTCACGCCGGCGCTTGCCCGCGTAAGCCAGGCAGTGCAGGCGCTCAATATCGGCAAATGGAAGGTCTCGGGCCAGCAGAAGTCGCTCTCGCAGAAAGACGCGCAGTCCGTCAGCCGCGATCTGGACCAGGCGCTGCCCGGCCTGATGCAGCAGGCTACGGCGCAGCCTGCCTCCGTGGCGGCTGCCTTTGCCGTCTACCGCAACGTGGACGCACTCTACGATGTGTTGCTGCGGCTGGCAAAGACCGCAGAAAATGGAGCGCCGCAATCCGAGGCCGCGAGCCTGCAGTTCGCGCTCGAGCGGCTGGAGACGGCGCGCACGCAGTTGGGACAGGCGATCCAGGCTGTGGCCGCCGACCACGACACCGCGCTGACCAAGCTGGTAACAGCCGCCCAGGCGCAGGCCGCGCAGTCGGCAAGGCCGGCCACGACCGTGGTGGAGGATGGCCCCAAGCCCGCGGCGCGGCACAAACGGAAGACCGCCGCTGCGAAGACCGCGTTGCCACAGCCGCAATAGATCGGCAGCAGTTAGGCTGCTGGAAAGAGTCCAGGCGCTGATGTGGAGAGGCGGCCTTTGCAGATCTTCGCTGGAGGGCCGCGTCTTAAATCAGGGCGACCAGGTTCTCTGCGCTGCGCTCTTTCATCATCTGGTAGAGGCCGCCCACGGCGTACTGCTTGAAGTGGGGCGAGGCGCGGTGCGCATCGAG
The DNA here is from genome assembly GCA_964421715.1 of uncultured Acidipila sp. GTDB lineage: Bacteria > Acidobacteriota > Terriglobia > Terriglobales > Acidobacteriaceae > CAYQYM01. Next base: position 10,234 of record CAYQYM010000008.1, on the reverse strand, counting down.
CGCCGCCTCGTCCCTGTACTGCTCGTAGATCAGTACCGTGTCCGGGTCGCCATCCACCCGGTGTGGCACGTAGCTCACGCAGCCTGGCTCCCTGCGGGAGGCCGTTGCCAGTTCCAACAGCACCTCGTTCACACGCGCGCGATCCCCGGGAGAGAAGCGCATCCTCACCGTAAAGCTCACCATCAATTTTTCCTGGTCTTCTTGTGCTGCTGGTTTAAGCGTGCCTCTGGTCAAGCGCTGCCGCAAACTCCGGCAGGCTAATCGTTTGTTCGCGATCGGGTCCCGTGGACACCATGCCGATCTTCGCGCCTGTTTCATTCTCCAGAAAGCGGAGATAGTCTTTTGCAGGCTGCGGCAGTTGACCGAAGTCGCGAATATCCTGCGTGGGCTGCTGCCAACCCCTCAGCTTTGTGTAGACCGGCTCAACCGCCTCGATGCCGCGCACGTCGGCAGGCATCGTCTCCACCAGCCTGCCGCCCACGCGGTAGCCGGTGCAGACCGGTATCTCGGACAGCTCATCAAGCACGTCCATTTTCGTCACCACCAGCCACTCGGTACCGTTCACCATGTTCGAGTAGCGCAGCAGCGGCAGGTCCAGCCAGCCGCAGCGCCGGGGCCGGCCCGTCACTGCGCCGTATTCCTGCCCGCGGGCCCGCAGCAGGTCGCCGCTTGCATCGTGAATCTCCGTCGGGAACGGCCCCTCGCCCACTCGCGTCACGTAGGCCTTGGTCACGCCGATCACGGTGCTGATGAGGGTTGGACCCACGCCCGTGCCCGTCACCGCGCCGCCGGCCGTGGCCGAGGAGGAGGTGACGAACGGATAGGTACCGTGGTCGATGTCCAGCATCGTGCCCTGCGCGCCCTCAAACATCACGCTTTCGCCCCGGGCAATGGTGTCGTTCAGCAGTTTGGCCGTGTCCGTTACAAAGGGAGCAATCTGCTCGGCTGCGCGCGCGTACTCGTCATACATCCTGGCCGGATCCAGGGGACGTGTGCCGAACAGGGCCCCGGCGATGGTGTTCTTTTCGCGGCAGGCGTTCTCAATGTGCGTCTTCAGCAGAGATGGGTTCAGCAGGTCCACCACGCGAAGGCCGTTGCGGGCCATCTTGTCTTCGTACGCTGGCCCGATGCCGCGGCTGGTCGTGCCGATCTTCTGCCGGCCCGGCGCGCTCTCGGCTGCCAGCTCAATCATGCGGTGATACTCGAGGATCACCTGGGCGCGATTCGAGACAAAGAGCTGACGATCCACATCCACGCCCAGATCGCGCAGCTTGCCCGTCTCCTTCAGGAACGCCATTGGATCCAGCACCACGCCATTGCCGATCACGGCGCGGCAGTCCGGCCGCAGTACGCCGCAGGGCACAAGCTGCAGGACGAACTTCTGGCCGCCAATGATGACCGTATGCCCCGCGTTGTGGCCGCCGGCATAGCGCGCCACGGCCGCAAAACGTTCCGAGAGAACGTCCACAATCTTGCCCTTGCCTTCGTCGCCCCACTGGGCGCCGAGCACTATCGCTGTCTTCGCTCGCATGTATCCCGAAAAGGAGGCCAGGACCTTCTGCCCCAAATCCTGATGATATAACGCCGGCAGCCTGCTCCCGCAGCAGAATCGCCTCTGCCAAAAACGACCGCGGGCGCGGCGGCGCAGTGTATGCTGCCGATGAACTATGCGCCGCTATCGCTACCTGGACACACTGACGATCGGCTTCGTCGTTGTCCTGCTCGTATCCAATCTTGCCGGCCCCAAGATGTGCCAGCTCGGACCGCTTAAGGTCTCCGGCGCACAACTGCTCTTTCCCATCACCTACATCTGCGGCGACATCTTCACCGAGGTCTACGGTTATGGCGCCTCGCGCCGCGCCATCTGGCTTGGATTCTTTGCCATGGCACTGCTCTCCGCCATGGGGGCGCTGGCCGTGTGGCTGCCAGCAGCCCCGGAGTGGCACAACCAGCAGGCGTTTGCCACGGTCTTCGGGCTGGTGCCGCGCTTTGCCGCCGCCAACCTGGTGGCCTACTGGGCCGGGGAGTTCACCAACGCCTACACGCTGGCCCGCCTCAAGCTGGCGACCGGCGGCCGCTGGCTCTGGACGCGCACCGTGGGCTCCACCATCACCGGCCAGTTCGTCGACACGACCCTCGTCATCGTGATCGCGTTCTGGGGCACGCCCTGGCGGACCATCGGCTGGGTCATCTTCTCCTCCTACTTGACCAAGGTGGTTTACGAGGTGCTGGCCACGCCGCTCACTTACCTTGTCTGCAACTGGCTCAAACGCGCGGAGCAGTCCGACGCCTTTGATCACGCTACGGACTTCAATCCGTTCGCCTTGCGCGGCAGTGCCGGGTGAGCCAGGGCCGCGAGGACCCCGTCCCAACCCCCGCCGCGCCTAGGCAGGCAAGCTGCGGAGCGCAGCACTGGCAGGCCCGGCACTCCGGCTGGCGCACAACGTTTCTGAAACCACCGCACGGCGCGATCATCTAAACGGAATATAAACTTCTGCGCAGGCAACCTTGGGTGCACGCGTAAAAACCATTGCGAGGCCCTATCCCGTGAAACGCCCGATTTATGCTGCGGCTGCTCTTGCTCTCCTGCTGCCGCCTGCAGCCTGTAACAAGAGCGCGGACGCCAGGCAGGCCACCGGACCCATGCAGGGACCCATGCCCGTCCAGACGCTGCCGGTCGTGCTGACGCCCGTGCCCCAGGCCGATGAGTACGTCTCGACTATCAAGGGACGCCGATCGGCCACCATCAGCCCGCAGGTTTCCGGCACGGTCACCCAGATCCTCGCCCACTCCGGCGAGCAGGTGCACCAGGGGCAGCTGCTGGTCGTGATCGATCCAACCAGGCAGGAGGCGGACTTGGCATCGCAGGAGGCCACGGCCAAGCAGAAGCTGGCCGTGTACCAGTACAACCAAGCCGAGGTGGAGCGCCAGACCAGGCTGTTTGACGCTGGCATCATCAGCAAGGCAGCCCGGGACCAGGCGATCCAGGCCTTTGAGAACGCGAAGGCGGATTACCAGGCGGCCGAGCAGTTGCGCATCGCCCAGCAGCGCCAGCTCGGCTTCTATCACATCACCGCGCCCTTCGCCGGCACGGTGGGAGACGTGCCAGTGCATCTGGGCGACTACGCCTCGCCCTCGACTGTACTGACCACGGTGGATGAGAACAAGGAGCTAGAGGCCTACGTCTACCTTCCCGCAGAGCGCGTCTCGCAGGTACACATCGGTACGCCGGTGCAGATTGAGGACAACAGCGGCAACCTGATTGAGAAGTCCTCGATCTACTTTATCTCTCCGCAGGTGGATAACTCCATCCAGGGCATCCTGGCCAAGGCGCCCGTGCACGATCCGCGGCTGCGCACCGAGCAGCTTGTGAAGGCGCGCGTGATCTGGAGCACCAGGCCGGTGCCCACCGTTCCCGTGCTGGCCGTTACCCGCATCGGCGGACAGGCATTCGTTTACGTGGCTGTGCCGCAGGACGGCAAGACCCTTGCGCGGCAGAAGGCGGTCAGCCTGGGAGACACGGTCGGCAACGACTACGCCGTGCTCGACGGACTCAAGGCCGGCGATCAGGTTATCGTCTCCGGCATGCAGTTCCTGGTGGACGGCGCCCCCATAATGCCGCTGCCGTCCCGGCCGGCGCATGCGCAGGGCCAGCCGTCCCCCGCCCAGCCCAGGGGCTAAACCGCCAACCCTTCAAGGGAGTCTGCTGTGGTTGATTTCTTCATTCGCCGCCCGGTCTTTGCCACCGTCTGCGCGCTGCTCATCATTCTGGCGGGCGCCGCGGTCATTCCGTCGCTGCCCATCTCGCTTTACCCGCAGCTTGCCCCGCCGCAGGTCACCGTCACCAGCAACTACGTCGGCGCCAATGCGCAGGTGGTGGAGTCAGCCGTCACCATCCCGCTTGAGCAGCAGATCAACGGCGTGGAGGGCATGCATTACATCACCTCCACCAGCTCAAATGCCGGCACTAGCTCCATCAACGTAGTCTTCAACACGGGCTACGACCTGAACATCGCTGCTGTGGACGTGCAGAACCGCGTGGCCACCGCCCAGGGCCGCCTGCCGCAGGAGATCAAGAACACCGGCGTCACCATCACCAAGGCGAACCCGAACTTCGTCTTTGCCGCCGGCTTCTTCTCGCCGGATGGCAGCCTGTCGAACCAGTACATCTCCAACTACCTGGATGTGTACGTCAAGGACTCCCTCAAGCGCATCAAGGGCGTGGGGGACGTGCTCATCTTCGGCGAGCGCAAGTACGCCATGCGCATCTGGCTGGATCCGTCCAGGCTCGCCGCCCGCGGCCTCACGGCAAGCGACGTCATCAGCGCACTGCGCGAGCAGAACGTGGAGATTCCCTCGGGCCAGCTCGGCCGCCCGCCCGCCCCCCAGGAGCAGAGCATCCAGATCACGCTGCGCGTTATAGGCCGCCTGAGCGAGCCGCGCGAGTTTGAGCAGATCATCCTCAAGAACACACCGCAGGGACTGGTGCAGCTCAAGGATGTAGGGCACGCGGAGCTCGGCGCCGAGACCTATGACACCAACCTCGAGTACAGCGGCCACCAGGTCATCGGCATCGGCGTGCAGCAGCTCTCTGACGCGAACGCGCTCGAGGTGGACAAGGCCGCCAAGGCCGCGCTGCTCAATCTCTCCAGGTCCTTCCCGCCGGGCATGAAGTACGTTGTCGCCTTCGACACGACGACGGTCGTCGGCGACTCCGTCAAGGAAGTGGTTACGACGCTTGAAGAGGCGATCGTTATCGTCATCGCCGTCATCTTCCTCTTCCTGCTTGATTGGCGCGCGACGGTGATCCCGGCCATCACCATCCCGGTTTCGCTCATCGGCACCTTCGCTTTCATCAAGGCTTTCGGTTTTTCCATCAATTCGCTCACGCTCTTCGGCATCACGCTGGCCACCGGTCTCGTGGTAGACGATGCCATCGTCGTGATCGAAAACGTGCAGCGCCACCTCTCCCGGGATCACACCGATTCGCACAAGGCCACGTCGGTTGCCATGTCCGAGGTCACGAGCGCCGTCATCGCGACTTCGCTCGTGCTCATCTCCGTGTTCGTGCCGGTGTCGTTCTTCCCCGGCACCACCGGCATTCTTTACAAGCAGTTCGCACTCACCATCGCCTTCGCCATTGCCATCTCTGCCTTCAACGCCCTTACGCTCTCCCCGGCGCTCGCGGCGCTGTTTTTGCGCGGGGAAGAAGAGAAGTACCACATGCTGGACTGGACGCACATCCGGCCGCTGTCGCGCGGTTACGCTGCGTTCGCCCGAGCCACGGAGCGCGGCATCCAGGGTCTCGGCCGCGGCTATGCCCGCCTCATTCACCTGGCACTACGGCTGCGCTACGTGCTGCTGCTGGTCTTCCTTGCCGCACTGGCCGCCACTGCCTGGATGTACAAGCGTGTGCCCACCGGCTTTATCCCACAGGAGGACCAGAACTACCTCATCTGCGTGGTGCAGGCGCCGCCGGGTGCCTCGCTCAACTACACAACGCAGCTGGCCGAGCGCGCCGAGGCCCTGCTGCTCAAGGACCCGGATGTCTTCGGAACCTTCGCCGTTCCGGGCTTCAGCCTCTCCGGCGGCAGCGCACCCAATTACGGCCTCATCTTCGTCCCGCTCAAACCGGTGGATGAGCGCCGCGGCGCAGGCCACCAGGCAAGTGACGTTGTCGCGCGGCTCTCTCCCAGGCTCTTCCAGGTTCCCGGCGGGCTCGTAGCCATGTTTGAGCCTCCGGCCGTGCAGGGTATTGGCAGCTTTGGCGGCTTCTCGTTCCAGTTGCAGGACCTCGGCCGCAACACGCTGCAGGATCTCGACAACGTCGCGCACAAGATTGTCGGTGCCAGCCGCCAGCGCAAGGATCTCACTGGCCTCTTCACCAGCTATACGGCCAACGATCCGCAGCTTCTCATCAACATCAACCGCGAAAAAGCGAAGTCTCTCGGAGTTCCTATCAGCGCCGTAACAGACGCCCTCGGCGTCTACATGGGCTCTGAGTACATCAACGACTTCAACTTCAACAATCGCTCCTACCGCGTCTACATCCAGGCGGACCAGCCCTACCGCATGCGCGCCAGCGACCTGCGCCAGTATTACGTTCGCAGCGCCTCCGGCGGCATGGTGCCGCTCGACAACATCGTCGACATCCGCCAGACGTCGGGCCCGCAGGTGATCAACCACTTCAACCTCTTCCGCTCGGCTGAAATCGACGGCTCCGCTGCACCGGGCTACAGCTCGAGCCAGGGCATCCAGGCGATGGAGGAGCTGGCCAGGCAGAATATGCTGCAGGGCATGAGCTATAGCTGGAGCGGTCTGGCGCTGGAAGAGATCGAGTCCGCGGGCAAGGCCGCCATCATCTTCGGCCTCGGCATCCTGGTTGTCTATCTCACGCTCTCAGCGCAGTATGAGAGCTTCGCGCTGCCCTTCATCATCCTGCTCGCCGTTCCCACGGCTGTGCTCGGCGCGCTTGCCGCGGTCTCCTGGCGCGGACTGGTCAACGATGTCTACGTGCAGATCGGACTCGTCATGCTCATCGGCCTCTCGGCCAAGAATGCAATCCTGATCGTCGAGTTTGCTGAGCAGCTTCGCGCGCAGGGGCGTTCCATCGCGGAGGCCGCCATTGAGGCCGCCGAGCTGCGGCTCCGGCCCATCCTCATGACGTCCATCGCCTTCATCCTCGGCGTGCTGCCGCTGGTCTTTGCCACCGGCGCCGGCAAGCTCGGCCGCCACTCCGTCGGCACGACAATTGTCGGCGGCATGATCGTCTCTACGCTGCTCAACCTCGTCTTCATCCCGGTTCTTTACGTTCTTTTCAAGGGACTGCTCTCGCGTTTTTCAAAGAGTCAGCCGGGCCGGCCCTCGACCCTGGAGAATGAAACGTTGGAGACCGCAGCGCGCTAGTGCTTCGTCCAGCCTCTTTGGCAGGAGCCGCCTCTGCGGTTCCTGCCGTAAAAGGGCCGCAGCGCGATTCATCTCGTCAACCTGAACTGCTTGCGCTATGCTGGCTCCGCCTATGCAAGCCGGCTTTCAGATCACGTCTCACGCCTGGTTTTTCTGTGTTGTCTATGCCTGTGCGATGGTGCTTCTGCTGGTGCCTGTCACCTACTACCTGTTCATCGGTTGGACTGTCCGCAGGGATAAGCTGTTCGCCTTTCTCAACGCTGCAGCGCTTGCCGTCTACTACACGCAATTTCCCTGGATCTACGAGGCGAGCGACCCCGACCTCTGCCGGCGTTTTCGCAAGCAGTTCAACTATCTTTACGGGCGCCACCACTACACCGTGCCGCTGCTGCTCTTTTTCGTGCTCTCGCTGCTGGCGCTCTTCGCCATGCTGCACTCCGTGCTCAGCTGGTTCGGCATCACGCGCCGGCCGTTTTCATTTGACGCCGTAACCGTTGCTGCCATCGCAGGCGGACTGGTCTGGTGTGTTAGCGACCAGCTCGGGCGCATCCAGGGCCGCGACCTATCCCCGTATGACGTCTATGGCTGGTCCTTCCGCCTCTTGCTCGCCGTGCCCTTCGGCTACACGCTCGCGCACCTCGCCGGCCCGGAGATGGCCATCCCTATGGCCTTCTTCCTCGGGGCCTTTCCCACGCAGACGCTCTTTCTGGTGGCGCGGCGCATCGCCGTCAGCAAGCTCAGCCTGGGCGATCAGCAGGACTCCGGCCAGCTCGAGCTCGAGCGGCTCCAGTCCGTCAGCCGCTCCAATGCCGAGCGCCTGCAGGACGCCGGCATCAGCACCATCACCGCTCTCGCATGGTGCGATCCCGTCGATCTCACCATCCGCACCAACCTCGATTTCAATTACATCCTCGACTGCATGAGCCAGGCGCTGCTCTGGGTCTACTTCGAGGAAAAGGCGCGGCTGCTTTTCAAGCTCTCTCTGCGCGGTGCGCACGACGTCATCACGCTGCTGGCCAACCTGCAGGGCGTCACCGTGCCCTGCGACTCAAACCAGCAGCTCACGCCCGACCAGCTCACCGCGCGCGCCACGCTCGTCAACATGTCCGCGGTCATCGGCATTACGGATGCTGCCCTGATTACCTCGCTGCGCGTCATCGCCAGCGACCCCTACGCGCAGTTCATTCACAAAGTCTGGTACTGACACCCGGGCTGGCCAGCGCAACGCAAGAGCGTGTCAAGCCTCAGCCGGGGTTAAATGCAACACGCCATGCGGCTTCCCCGTTGCAGAGAATTTCGGCCCAACAGCTAGTCTGGAATGAGAGAAGCCCACCAGAAGAGACAGAGGTGATGCAGTATGCCAAATAGCTTCACTTACAGCGATACCGGCCTTGCCCTCACCCGGCGATGGGAGGGTCTTGTGCTTACCGCCTACCAGGACCAGGTGGGCGTGTGGACCGTCGGCTACGGCCACACCGGGCGCGGCGTCACCCCGGGGCTGACCATTACCCAGGCCGACGCGGAAGGTTTTCTCGTGGACGACATAGCCCGGGCAGCCTCGGCCGTCAACCGCCTCGTCACAGCAGCGATCAGCCAGAACCAGTTCGATGCCATGGTCGACTTCAGCTTCAATTTAGGAGTGGCTGCCTTCTCCGGCTCCACGCTGCTGAGGATGGTGAACAGTGGGAACCTCGAGGGCGCTGTAACGCAGTTCCCGCTCTGGTCGCACGCTGGCGGCGTGGTGAACAAGGGACTGGCCGCGCGTCGCGCCGACGAGGCCGCCCTTTTCACCGGCAACTACCAGCCGCCTGCCTGATTGGCAGCAATAAACCGGCTGCGGTGCGTCAGCCGGCCAGCTCGCCCACCACGTCCGCAGCGCTCTTCAGTGCAGCGTCCAGCTCGGCGGGATTCTTGCCGCCGGCCTCGGCCATGTCCGGCCTGCCGCCGCCGGAGCCGCCCACGCGCTGCGCCAGCCGGCCCACCACCTTGCCTGCTTGCACGCGACCGGTCAGGTCCCGGGTAACGCCCACGATCAGCGCCACCCTGCCCTCCTCCTGCGCTGAGCCCAGCACCACTACGGCCGAGCCGAGCTTCTGCCGCAGGTTGTCCACCAGCGTGCGCATCTGGCCGCGGTCGAGCGCGTCTACGCGCTGCGCCAGCACCTTGATGCCCTTTACCTCGACGACCTGCGACACTGCGTCCGAGACAGCCGAAGCCGCGGACTTCATCCGCACCTGGTCCAGCTCACGCCGCAGCCGCTTCATCTCCTCGTCTTGCGCGGCCAGGCGCTCTCGCAGCGCCTCCGCAGGACTCGTGCCCGCAGCAGGAGCGAGCTTGCTGGCCAGTTGCGCCACCTCGTAGCCGCGGCGGAACTCATCCAGCGCGCCCAGGCCGGTAACCGCTTCCACGCGCCGCACGCCCGAGGAGACTGAACCCTCACCCAGCAGCTTGATTACGCCAATCTCGCCCGTCGCGCTCGTGTGCGTGCCGCCGCACAGTTCGGTAGAGTAGTCGCCTATCTTCACCACGCGCACCCGCTCGCCGTACTTTTCTCCGAAGAGGGCCATCGCGTGGTATTCGTTGATCGCTACGTCGATCGGCACATCCTCCACCGTCTCGACGCGCGTGTTGCCGAGCACTTCCTTGTTGATGCGCTGCTCGATATCGGCCAGCTCTTCGTCGGCAATGGGGGCGAAGTGCGAGAAATCAAAACGCAGCCGCGCCGGTTCCACCAGCGATCCGGCCTGCTTTACATGCGTGCCCAGCACCTCGCGCAGAGCCGCGTGCACTAGGTGCGTGGCCGTGTGATTGCGCCGCGCTGCATTGCGAAAGTCTGCATCGACAACGGTGTCCACGCGGTCTCCCACTGCGAGCGGCTGGCGCAGCACCGCGCGATGCGCGAACACGCCCTGCACCGGTTTCAAGCACCCGCTCACGTCGGCAACGACGGTGTTGTGGTCGTCTGAGTAGAGCCAGCCGTGGTCGCCCACCTGGCCGCCTGAATCGGCGTAGAAGCTGGTCGCGTTCAGCACCACCTCCACAGCGTCGCCGGGCCCGGCTGCCGCTACGCCTGCGCCGTCCTTCACCAGCGCCAGCACCTCTGCGCCATCCACGCGCAGCTTGCCATAGCCTTCAAAGAGCGTCTTTGGCAGCTCGCGATAAGCGGGGCTCGCCGACTGCTTCGCGCCGCCCTTCCAGGATGCCCGCGCCCGCGCCTGCTCCTCGGCCCGCGCCTGCTCGAAGCCGGTGAGGTCAAACGCAATGCCGGCGTCGCGCGCGGCATCTGTCATGAAGTCCAGCGGCAGGCCAAACGTCTCGTAAAGATGGA
>CAYQYM010000007.1:0-17937 GCA_964421715.1 uncultured Acidipila sp. | reverse complement strand
CCGCCGAACTCGGTCCGGAGGCGGGCATCCTTGGCGCCTGCATTCTGCCCCTCACCGAGGGTTCCTCGCAGATGACAACCAGCCCCTCGCTGCTGTAAAGACTGGCCGTGGGAGAAAGAGCAAGCATGCGGCTGAACTACTACCTCTTCAAAAGCACCATTGTGGGCGCGCTCGGGGGCCTGCTCTTCGGCTTCGACACGGCCGTCATCGCAGGCACCACGCGCCAGCTCACGGACATCTTCCACCTGTCCGCCCACGGACTCGGCTTCACAGTGTCCATTGCGCTGGTCGGCACCGTCCTAGGCGCGATGAGTGCCGGAGCCATTGGCCAGCGGCTCGGCAGCCGCGAGACGCTGCGCATCATGGCGGTACTCTACGTGATCTCAGCCCTGGGGTGCGCCTTTGCGTGGAACTGGCCGGCGCTGATTGCGTTCCGCTTCGTCGGCGGCCTGGGCATCGGCGGGTCGTCGGTGCTGGGCCCGGTGTATATTGCCGAGCTTGCGCCGGCGAAGTGGCGCGGCAGGCTGGTGGGGCTATTTCAAATCAACATCGTCGTCGGCATCCTGCTGGCCTACGCTTCGAATTACCTGCTGGCGCGGCTGAACCTGGGTGCAGCGGAGTGGCGCTGGGATTTGGGCGTGGCCGCGGCTCCGGCCCTGCTCTTCCTGGTCATGCTGTTCGGCATTCCGCGCAGCTCGCGCTGGCTGGTGACGCAGAACCGCATCGATGAGGCCCGCCAGGTGCTCGAGCAGATGGGCGCACCCAACTCCGAAGAAGAGCTGCGTGAGATCGTCGAATCCATTCACCTGGACCGGGCCAGCCGCTCCGAGCCGCTGTTCTCGCGCAAGTACCTGCTGCCGATCTTTCTGGCCGCGAGCATTGGCTTGTTCAACCAGCTCTCCGGCATAAACGCAATCCTCTACTACCTGGGCGACATCTTCGGCGCGGCGGGTTTTGGCAAGATGTCCGCTGATGCGCAGCAGGTGATTGTCGGCGCGATGAACCTGGTGGCTACACTGCTGGCCATGACGGTTATTGACAAGCTGGGCCGCAAGACGCTGCTGTTGACCGGGGCAGTGGGCACGGCGATCTGCCTGGCCGGGGTTGCGGCAATCTTCTATCGGCAGCAGCATCAGAACTACCTGCTCTGGCTGCTGGTGGCCTACATCTTCTTCTTCGCCATCTCGCAGGGAGCTGTCATCTGGGTCTACATCAGCGAGGTCTTTCCCACGCGCGTGCGCAGCAAGGGGCAGAGCCTTGGCTCCAGCTCGCACTGGGTGACGAACGCGGCCATCTCGTTTCTCTTTCCCATCATGGCCAGGCGCTCGGCAGGCGCACCGTTCGTCTTTTTCTCCGCCATGATGGTGCTGCAGTTCTTCGTTGTGCTGTTTGTCTACCCGGAGACCAAGGGCATCACGCTCGAGCAGATGCAGCAGAAGCTCGGCATAGAATAAAAGCCAGTCTGAACGCAGAAAGAGGGCACGGTCTACGCCGTGCCCTCTTGTCTCTTCGAGCCGCTTTGGTTACTTGCCGCCGAGTTGTTCCGCCTGTAGCGTAACCAGCTCCGTGAGGTCAGCCTTTTTAAGCCCGTGCACCTGCTCGTTGAACTCGTCCACCTTGCTGGACCAGTTCATCGAGCAGAACTTTGGACCGCACATGGAGCAGAAGGCCGCCTCCTTGTAGTAATCGTCGGGCAGGGTCTCGTCGTGCATGGCGCGCGCCGTCTCCGGGTCCAGCGAGAGCGCAAACTGCTTCTCCCAGTCGAAGGTGTAACGCGCATAGCTGATGGCGTCGTCGCGGTCGCGAGCGCCGGGGCGGTGCCGTGCGATGTCCGCGGCGTGCGCGGCAATCTTGTAGGCGATCATGCCGTCCTTCACGTCCTTCTCATTCGGCAGGCCCAGATGCTCCTTGGGCGTGACGTAGCAGAGCATGCTGGCGCCGTGCCAGCCAATCAGCGCCGCGCCGATGGCGCTGGTGATGTGGTCGTAGCCGGGAGCGATGTCCGTGACCAGCGGCCCGAGCGTGTAGAAGGGGGCGCCGAAGCAGTACTCGACCTCTTTGTCGACCTGCTCCTTGATCTTGTCGAGCGGAACGTGGCCCGGACCCTCGATCATCACCTGCACGTCGTCCTGCCAGGCGCGGGCCGTGAGCTCACCCAGCGTTTTGAGCTCGGCAAACTGGGCCTCGTCGCTGGCGTCGGCCACGGAACCCGGGCGCAAACCATCGCCGAGCGAGAAGCTGACGTCGTACTTCGCCATCACTTTCACAATACGGTCGAAGTTTTCATAGAGGAAGTTCTGCTTGTGATGGTGTGTCATCCACTGCGCCAGGATGGCTCCGCCGCGGCTCACGATACCGGTGATGCGCCGGGCCACCATGGGCACATACTGGATGAGCACGCCCGCATGCACGGTGAAGTAGTCGACGCCCTGCTGCGCCTGCTCCTCGATGACCTCGAGGTAAACGTCAATGTTGAGGTCCTCGAGCCGCTTCACGCGATTCAGCGCCTCGTAGATCGGCACCGTGCCGATGGGCACGGGCGAGTGGCGCAGGATGGCATTGCGAATCTCCGGGATGTTGCCACCGGTCGAGAGGTCCATCACCGTGTCCGCGCCATACTGCACCGCCATGTGCAGCTTGCGGAGCTCCTCGTCGATATTCGAGCTCACGGCCGAGTTGCCGATGTTCGCGTTCACCTTGCAGCGTGAGGCGATGCCGATAGCCATCGGCTCCAGCTCAGGGTGATTGATGTTGGCAGGGATGATAAGCCTGCCGGCGGCGATCTCATCGCGCACCAGCTCAGGCGCAATGCGCTCGCGATTGGCCACGAACACCATCTCTTCGGTGATGCGGCCCATCCGGGCGAAGTGCATCTGCGAGACGTTCGTGTCGCCAGTGCGCGCAACCTCTTGCTTGCGCTTCTCGATCCACTCGGCGCGGGGCGCAAGTATCTCCTGCGCGGACTGGGTGCCGTTGCTGCTGCCGTTCCTCATGACTGCTGTTCCCTCGATGGCTGGATGCTATGGCTGAACTGCTCGATAGAAAGGTTGATGAGTAAAACGCGATTCGCGACTTCCCTTGCGGCGATTATAAGCGCGTGAGCCCGGCTATGAGCGCAGGCTGCTTTTCATCGCGCACGAGAGAACCCGCCGCCCTGGGCGGCAAGTTGACCGGTAGCAGGACAGAAGCTGGCTCATTCCGCTACATCATTAAAATCTCCCAATCTTCTGCCGTTGAATCCTTTGCGCGGCCAGCTCTGCCGCCATGGGAGTCTACCTGTGCATGACTTGTTGATCGCCTTCGCCTACGTCTGCCTCCTCTTCTGCCCGGCCCTGGTGGCCTATTACCACACGCCTGAGCCGCGCTGAGGCCCGAAGTTTCGGTCGCGCCTTACCCCGGCATGGAGGACACTGTTTCCGGAGATGCGGTAATGTCGCAGCGCAAGGGACTCGCTCATCAGATACTTGGGCAGCCGCGCTTGACGCGGCCCGCACAGGTGCCTACGCTGGAAGCAGCAGCTTATGAACAGCAACAAGCAGGGTACCCGGGTCGCCGCCGCCATCTTCATCATCCTTGGCGCGATCATTTATCTCGCCATCACCGGCGCGCAGGCGAACAAGAGCTACTACGTGACCATCGGCGAGCTGCAGGGCATGGGCACAAAGGCCTACACGCGCCACCTGCGCGTGGCCGGCAACGTGAAGCCGGGCTCGATTGAGCACTCCGGCACGAACGCGAAGTTTGTACTGGTTGAGCAAGGCCGCACCCTTCCCGTGAGCTACAAGGGCGAGGAGCCGCCGCCGGACACATTCAAGGACAACGCGCAGGCGCTGGCCATCGGGACCTTCGGCCGCGATGGCGTCTTTCATGCAACGCAGCTCCAGGCCAAGTGCGCTTCGAAGTACGCAGCCGCGCAGCCGGGCCAGCAGCAGGCCTCGGCCGTCGCGCCTGGCTCTTCCACCGCGCCTCCAGCAGAGGCAACTCCGGCCGCCTCCCGCTAGAACGCCTACATCACCTCTGGTGCGGCTATGCCCAACCAGGCCAGCGAGCGCACCAGCTCGCGGTTTGCAATCGCGGCCGTGGCCAGCAGCAGCTGACGCCGGTCCGGGTCTTCTTCAGTAAGGATGTGGTGTTTGCGATAGAAGGCGGAGAAATCCTGCGCGAGCTGAAAGGCATGCCGCGCCAGGTAGGCCGGCTCCGCGGTGGCAATGCACTGCTCGAGCAGCAGACTGGTCTTGGCGGCGCGCAGCCACACCTGCCAGATGCTCTCAGCGTCCTCACCGGCGAGGTAATGGGACACGTTGCCCCCGGCAAACGCGGCGAGAGCCGCCTCCGGTGTCGTCCCGGCCTTGCGAAAGATGCTGCGCGTGCGGACAACAGCGTACTGCAGGTAGGGTCCCGTCTCGCCTTCAAAGCTGAGCGCGTCCTTGAAGTCAAACGCGATGACTGTGTTACGGGTAAACCTGAGCATGAAGTAGCGCAGTGCGCCCACGGCGATGGCCATTGCCGTCGCGTCGCGCTCGTCGCTGGAGAGCTCCGGGTGCCGCGACGCCACCTCGTTCCCGGTCGCGGCGATGAGCCGGTCGATGAGATCGTCCGCTTTCACCCCGAAGCCCTTGCGCCCGCTCACCTCGATGTAAGGACGGCCGCGGTCCTCCTCAGCCACCTTGTAGCCGAGATCCAGTGCGCAGCGCGGCGTCAAGGCCACCATCTCGTAAGAGAAGTGTGTGTAGTGAGCGGCCTGCTCGGCGTAGCCCATCGCGCGGAGCGCCTCGATCACGTTGGCCTGCGGGTCAGACTGGCGCGCATCGATGACGTTGTAGATCGCCTGGGCACCTCCGAAGTGCGGGTGATCGGGCTCGCCGTGGTCGGTGGTGATCCAGCAGCGATGGGCCGGGTACTCGAAGAACGGGCGGTAGCCGAAGTCGCGGCCCAGCAGGCCGAACTTCCAGAGGTGGTAGGCGATGTCTTTCCCGACGTAGGTGACGGTGCCATTGGAGCGCACGATGACCTTGGCGTCCTCATCCGGGCCGGGCTGCGAGCCCTCGGGCCCGGGCTCGTCCGTTTCCAGTGCAGAGTCCGGCCTGCCTGCGCGGTGCATCACCCAGCAGCCCTTGTTCCTGCCCTCGGTTTCAAAGTAGACGACGCGCTTCTCCTTGAGCAGCGCAAAGGCCGCGTCCCAGAAGTGCAGGTGGAGAATCTCGCTCTCGCGTGGCAGCAGGTCATACTCGATGCCGAGCCGCAGCATCGTCTCAAGGTGACGGCGCAGCACAGCGGTTGAGATCAGCTCGGCGACCTCCGCCGTGTCATTGCCGCCGGCCTCGATTGCGTGCAGCGTATCCAGGCGTAGCCTGCGGCGCTCAGGCTCGGCCTCCTTCACGGCCGTGTACCACTGCGAGACGCGCGCGTAGAGATCCCAGCAGTAGTAGTCAAGGCGCTCGCCGGTCTGTTCCAGCCGCGTCATCAGCGAGCGCACATCGGAGAGCGAGAAGCCCTCCAGGTGCATCAGCCCGACGACAATATCGGCGACCTGTACGCCGGTGTTGTCAATGTAGTTCTGAACGGCGACATGGTTCCCGGCGGCGCGCAGCAGGCGGACGAAGGTGTCGCCCAGGATGGCGTTGCGCAGGTGGCCGACGTGAGCGGCCTTGTTCGGGTTGATGCTCGTATGCTCAACCAGGGCGTGCAGCGGATGCGCAGGCGCGGGCTGCGCCGCAGCAGCCGCAAACGAGTGCGCCAGGCGGCCACGGTCTATGCGCGCGTTGATGTAGCCGGCCCCGGCGACTTCAAAGCCCGCAAAGCCGGGAACAGAGCCGAGCGCGGCTACGATCTCTTCCGCAATCCTGCGCGGCGCCTTGCGCAGCTTACGCGCAAGCTCGAAGGCGATGGGCGTGGCAAACTCGCCGAAGCGCAGCTCAGGGGGCTGCTCCATTGCGATGGTGTCCACGTCCAGTTCATACGTCTCCCTTAGGACCGCGCGAAGGCGCGTCAGAAGTCTCTGCTGTAGCTCGAGATACACGAAAACCGCCCGGAATGTGTGCTGTACCTGCGCCGATTCTAGCAGGCAGGCTGCGGCAGGCGCGCAGGGCGGAGGGCCGCTTAAGCAGTGGCTGCCGTCGCCCTCGCCGGCTTCGGCGCAGGGTGAGCGGAGGCGCTCTGCTACTCTGCCCGGTATGTCCCGCTCGATGCGTGCGCACCTGCTGCTGACCGCCGTCGTATTCACCTGGGGCGCGACGTTTGCCGTGGTCAAGCGGGCGCTGGTAGATGTGTCGCCTCTGCTGTTCAACCTGCTGCGTATGCTGCTGGCCTTGGCTTGTCTGCTCGCCGTCTATGGCAGGCACCTGCGCCGGCTTAACCGCGAGAGCCTGCTCTGGGGAGCGGTAACTGGGGGTTTCCTGGCGATGGGCTATCAGTTTCAGACCGCGGGACTGCGGCTCACCACTCCATCAAAGTCCGCCTTTCTCACTGGACTCGTGGTCGTGCTGGTTCCGCTGCTTTCCTTTATCCCTAGGCTGCGGGCTCCGGGGGCAGCCCGCCCGGGCTGGACGGCGCTGGCGGGCGCGGGCGCCGCCTTCTTCGGCATCGTGCTGCTCACCACGCCGGCCGGTGCTGACTTTGGCTTTGCCGAGATCAATCGCGGCGACCTGCTCAGCCTGGGCTGCGCGGTCGGCTTCGCGTTGCACGTTCTGGCGCTTGCTCATGGTGCCCGGCGCGTTCCCTTTGCGCGGCTGGCCGTGCTGCAGATCGGCTTCTGCACGCTCGCCATGGCGATCACGACGCCGCTGCTCGAGCATCCGCACCTCCGCTGGACGCCAGCCGTACTCTTTGCCCTGCTGATTGCCGGCTGTCTGGCCACGGCAGCGGCTTTCACCATCCAGACGTGGGCGCAGCAGTTCCTGCCGGCCGCGCACACGGCGCTCATCCTCGCGCTTGAGCCGGTCTTCGCCTGGCTTACATCTTATGTTTTCCTTGGAGAAAGACTGGGTTCGCGAGCCTCTGTGGGAGCGCTGCTGGTGCTGGGCGGTATCGCCATCAGCGAGCTGATTCCCTCCCGCATACAACCCACAGCGCACGAAGGGGTTCCACTCAGCTAGAGCACAGCCTGAGTGTGACGCAACGGGCTCTCTGTGCGTCTAACACGCAGTGAAGCTGTTTAACCCACCTTCCTGACGGCTATACTGGAATGGACCTGGTTATCTACTGAAAACTCACGAGGTTAGACCCGAAATGAATTCGCTTTTCGAACGGCTGCGCATACGCCGGTTCGCCTCCGCATTTACGATCCTCGCCACCCTTTCAGCTGGAATCCTTATCGGCTCCGTTGTGGCTCATGGTGTAAAGGGCCAGGAAAAGACGCTGGACACGCGCGATGCGTCTCCTCTCAAAATTCCCAGCCCGAAGGAATTGTCCAGCGCCTTTACCCAGATTGCGAAGCAGGTGGGTCCGGCCGTTGTGAACATCAACACGGAGACGCTGCCCAAGCAGCAGACGCAGTCACGCCGCCGCGGCAATCCGCACATGCGCCAGATGCCGCAGATGCCGCCGGACGACGGCCAGGGCGGCGGTGATGAGGGCGACGGCGGCCAGGGCGGCTTTCAGGACTTCTTCAACCGCTTCTTCGGCGGCGGCCCCGGCATGGGCGGCCCGGAACAGGAGGAGGGCGAGCGCCAGGCGCTGGGCTCGGGCTTCATCGTGGACCCGAAGGGATACATCCTCACCAACAATCACGTCGTAGACAAGGCAGACAAGATCACCGTCCGCCTGACGACCGACCCTGAGGGCGATCCGGGCCACCCTGCAACCGTCGTGGGTGTGGATAAGGAGACCGACATTGCGGTAATCAAGATCAATGTCGATCATCCGCTGCCCACCGTGAAGATGGGCAACTCCGATGCGGCGCAGGTGGGTGACTGGGTGATGGCCATCGGCAGCCCATTCAACCTGAACCAGACCGTAACTGCCGGCATCGTCAGCTCGAAGAACCGCACCATCCAGCCCGGCACCGCGGGCCAGTTCCAGCACTTCATCCAAACAGATGCCGCCATCAATCCCGGCAACTCCGGCGGTCCGCTGCTGAACATGGACGGTGACGTCATCGGCGTCAACACGGCCATTTACACGGAGTCGAATGGCTACCAGGGCATCGGCTTCGCCATGCCGGCGAACACGGTCATCGCGGTCTACAACCAGCTTATCGGGCCCGACCACAAGGTCATTCGCGGCTCCATCGGCATTGGCTTCCGTGAGGGTCTTTCGAGTGCGGTCGGCCGCGTCTATGGCTTCAAGAACGGCGTGATCATCTCAAGTGTCACTCCGGGCCAGCCTGCCGACAAGGCCGGTCTGAAGGTGGGCGACATCATTACTTCCATCGACGGACAGTCCATTAAGAACGGCACCGAGCTGGTGGACAACATCTCGGCGCGCAAGCCGGGTTCGACCGTCCGGCTGGGCTATCTCCGAAACGGCAAGGATATGACTGCCACGGTCACGATAGGCAACCGCACCGAGATCCTAAAGGCGTCCAACAACGGCCCCGGCGACAATGACAACGAAGGCAGCGGCAACAGTGCGGACGCGGCAGCCAGCAAGCTTGGCATCACGGTCAGCAACCTGCCCCAGGGTGCTCCGGCCAGTCTGCATGGCGTGCTGGTGCAGTCGGTCAAGCCAGGCTCCTTCGGCGAGGAGATCAATCTGCCCGAGGGCTGGGTGATCACCGCTGTCAACAAGCAGCCGGTACACAACGTCCAGGAGTTCAAATCGCTGATCTCCGGCCTGAAGTCAGGCTCAGACGTGGTCTTCGAAGTGGTGGATCCGCGTCAGCCCAACGCCGGCAGCTCGTTCATCGGCGGAACACTGCAGTAAGCGTCACCACGGACCGGCCTGGGATTACACCCCTAGGCCGGTTCATTTTTGTTGCAATCTGATTACTTACCCCGTTACGCTCCTGACAAGGTGCCCAGCATGGAGCCGAAGGAGCCGCCTGTGTTCCCCGGTTCGGCCCCGGTCAGGTTCATTCGATTAGATATTTCGAGGTTTTGCTGATGAAGTTTCTTCGAGCCTGCAGCAGCGCACTGCTGACTACACTGTTGCTGACCCCGGTCTTCGCCGCCTCTCCGGCGATGGCCAGCCGCACCCACCGCTCCGCTACGGCAGGGCACAGCAAGTTTGGAAAAAAGTTTGGGAAAAAGACCAGGACACACCAGGCCATCGGTCAGCGCGGCATCGATGCCGACCGTGCCCGTGAGATCCAATCCGCGCTGATCCAGCAGAACTATCTCACCGGCGAACCGACCGGTCAGTGGGACGCCGAGACCCAGGCCGCGATGGAGAAGTTCCAGGCCGACAACGGCTGGCAGACGAAGCTCACACCTGACTCCCGCGCGCTGATCAAGCTGGGCCTTGGTCCCAACCGCGAGGCGGCGCCGCAGACCGCGGTCACAGCAACACCCGCAGCAGCCGCACCGGCCGCGGTGGATGTGAACTCGCTGGCGGCTGCCCACTCCATCTCAAACTAGCCAGTCTGCCGCAACAGGCAGCGGCGCGACATAAGCCGGTGTCTCTCCCGCCCGGCGAGGCAATCAGCTTTGCGCTGGTACACTGCCCCAGTGCGGCGCTTGATTGTGAACGCGGATGATTACGGGCTCACGCCTGGCATCAACCGTGCCGTGGCCGAGTTGGCCCAAGCCGGAGCCCTGACCTCGGCCACGCTGATGGCGGGCGGGGCGTGCGCGGCTGACGCGGTCCGCGAGTGCGCCACGCTGCCCCGCTTCGGCACGGGATGCCACGTGGTGCTGGTGGATGGCACCCCCGTGCTGCCGCAGCCGGAGGTACCCTCGCTGGCACCCACGGGCCGCTTCTATCCCACGCTGCCAGCGTTTCTGAAGGCGCTCTTCACTGGACGCATTGCCGAGGCGGATATCGAGCGCGAGGCCATCGCGCAGATGCGCCGCCTGCGCCAGGCCGGTGTAAGCCTGACGCATCTGGACACACACAAGCACACGCACATGTTTGGCGGCGTGCTGCGGCCGCTGCTGCGGGCCGCTCTGGTGTGCGGCGTGCGAGCCATTCGCAACCCGTTTGAACCTGCCTGGAGCCTCGGCGCTACCCAGGGCGCAGGCTTGCTGCGGAGGGCGCAGGTGCGCCTGCTGAATGTGCAGCGCCGCAACTTTCTACGCGCCGTGGCACAGGCCGGACTCGGCACCACGGAGGGCGCGGCCGGCGTGCTGGCAACCGGCACGCTGGACCACCGCACGCTGGACCGGCTGCTGCGCGCCCTGCCGGACGGCACCTGGGAGCTGGTCACGCATCCCGGCTACCGCGATGCGGCGCTCGATAGGGCCGCCACGCGCCTGCGCGCCAGCCGCGAGGTGGAAGTGTCGGCTCTGCGCGAGCTGCTGCCGGCGGCCCGCAATCTCACGCTTACCCACTTCGGCGCGCTCACGGGGGCTCACTCCGGATGAAGATCGGCATTACCTGCTATCCCACCTACGGCGGCAGCGGCGTGGTGGCCACCGAACTCGGCATCGAACTGGCAGCCATCGGTCACGACATCCACTTCATTACTTATCAGCAGCCGTTTCGACTCACCGGACGCGAGCAGGGCATCACGTACCACGAGGTGCCCGTCTCGACTTATCCGCTTTTTGAGTACCCGCCCTACGATCTCGCGCTTGCGACGCGCATGTCCGAGGTGGCCGAGTACTACGAGCTGGACCTGCTGCACGTGCATTACGCGATTCCCCACTCGGTGAGCGCGCTGCTGGCACGACAGATGCTGGCCAAACGCGGACGCCACCTGCCCTTTGTGACTACTCTGCACGGCACTGACATTACCCTTGTCGGCCTGGACCGCAGCTATCTACCGATCACGAGCTTTGGGATCGATGAAAGTGATGGGGTTACGTCTATCTCCAATTATCTGCGGGAAAAGACCATCGAGCAGTTCAAAACCACGCGGCCGATCGAGGTAATCTCGAACTTCGTAAACTGCGACTTTTACACGCCGTTGCCGGAGGAGGAGCGAGCGGCGCGCCGACGACGCTTTGCCGGGCCCGAAGAGAAGCTGCTGGTTCACCTTTCGAACTTTCGGCCAGTCAAGCGCGTGACGGACGCAGTCGAGGTCTTCGTGCGCGTGGCGCGCGAAATTCCGGCAAGGCTGCTGCTCATCGGCGACGGCCCGGACCGCTCCGCGGCCGAGTACCTGGCACATCGCAACGGGCTCCAGGATCGCGTGCGCTTCCTGGGCAAGCAGGACAGCGTGAACGAGCTGCTCGCCATCGGCGACCTGATGCTGATGCCGAGCGAGATGGAGTCCTTTGGCCTGGCCGCGCTGGAGGCGATGGCCTGCTGTGTGCCGACCATTGCAACACGCGTGGGCGGCGTGCCGGAGCTGATCGAGGATGGCGTTACGGGCCGCCTGTTTGCCGTGGGCGACGTGGAGGGCATGGCGGCGGCGGCGGCATCCCTGCTCACCAACCATGAGCGCCACTCTGCCATGGCCGCCGCCGGACGCGCCGCCGCGCAGAAGCGCTTCTGCGCAAGCAGGATCATCCCGCAGTATGTGAACTACTACGAGCGTGTCATCGCCGGCGCAGCGTCGTAGATCGCCGCCGGCATCTCCATCGTGATCAGGGTGCCGCGGCCGGGACGGCTGGTCACCTCAAAGCGCGCCGCCTCGCCAAACAGCACCTCAAGCCGTTCGCGCACGTTGCGCATGCCAATGCCTGTGCCGCTGATCACGCCACTGGTGCGCGGGCGCCCGGGCGCGATGCCCACGCCATCATCTTCCACCTCTATGATGAGCTGACCCCCATTGAGCCGGCTGCGCAGCGTAATAGTGCCCCCGGAGATGCGCGGCTCGAGCCCGTGCTTGATGCTGTTTTCCACCAGCGGCTGCAGCAACATGCTCGGGACCGGCAGGTCCAGCGTTCTCGGGTCAATCTCTTTGACGACGCGCAGCTTCTCTGCCCCGAAGCGAACCACCTCGATGCCGAGATAATCTTCTGTGAAGCTCAGCTCGTCACGGAAGGCGACCGAGGCGTCGTAACCCTTGAGCAGGCGCCGCAGGATGTTGGCCAGCTTCACGATCAGCTCGCGCGCCTGGTCCGGGCGGAAGCGCACCAGCGACGCGATTGAATTTAGCGTGTTGAAGAGGAAATGCGGGTTGATCTGTCGCTGCAGCGCATCCAGGCGAGCCTCAAGCAGCAGCCGCTTCTGCTCCTCAAGCTTGCGCTCAATGCGGGCGGCGTTCCAGATCTTGAGGAAGATGCCGATGACCATGGCGGAGCAGGCCCAGACGGCAAAACGTGTCGGCCAGTTGTCCGGCTTAAGGGCAAACAGGCGATGCGGATACAGGACCGCGATCCAGTCGCGCGCGGCCTCAAGCGAGACCACCAGGATCAGCAGGAGAATCTGGCGGTCGAAGCGTGGCTTGCGCAGATTGCGCAACAGCCAGTTGTAGATGCTGAGGTCAATCAGCGGCGAAAACGACCAAACCTCTTCCGGCTCGACAAACTGCGAGTAGACACTGGCGATGACGGCCACCGTGAGCAGGAAGGGCAGCGCCAGGTACTCAAGATGGAGCATGGCCGGCAGTGACAGCAGTGCGGCGCCGGCCAGCGCGGCGCTTGGGCCCATCAGCATCGAGAGCAGGATGGTGGCCTCAAAGGAGATGTCTGCGGCGAGGAAGTTCGGCACCACCACGCGCACCCATACGCCCAGCGTGAGCGGGATGCAGATGAAGGCCAGCAGCGCCAGCGTCTGGCGCGGTCTGCGATGTTCGCTGAATAGCAGGTTCTGAAAGGCGCGCGAACGGGCGAGCGCACTTGAAACCGCCGCAGCCACGCCCAGCTTGACCAGCAGGGTGACCAGGATGAGCTTCTGCTGCATCACGTCTTCAATTTACTCCCGGCCTGAAGGCCCGCGCACGCAACCGTATAATCAGGTATGCCTTTTGCAAGTGTAAAGAAGGTGGCCGACGCCGATTTTCCCAGCCGCTGGGGACAGTTTCGCATCCTGGGCTTTGAAGGTGTGCTGCTGCACCCGGAGCCCTGCAAGCCGGGCACCCCGGCTCCAGCCACCCGCACCGAAGGCGCCGTCGCGCTGGTCATGGGCGATCTTTATGCCGCCCCGCCGCTCGTTCGCATCCACTCGCAGTGCCTCACCGGAGATGTATTCCACTCTCTGCGCTGCGATTGCCGCCTGCAACTGGAACTGGCGCTTGCCAAGATTACGGCCGAAGGGGCCGGCATCCTGATCTATGAGCAGCAGGAGGGCCGCGGCATCGGGCTGATGGCCAAGCTCAAGGCCTACGAGCTGCAGGACAAAGGACTGGACACTGTCGAGGCGAACGTGGAACTCGGCTACAAACCCGACTGCCGCGCGTTCGAACTGCCCGCCGAGGTTCTCAAGCAGCTTGGCGTGCACGCAGTGCGGCTCATTACCAACAATCCTGACAAGGTAGCGGCGCTGGAAGAGCACGGCGTCCGGGTAGTGGAGCGCATCTCGGCGGAGGTGCCGGCGCAGAAGACGTTTGAGCGATACCTGCAGGTCAAGCAGGAGAAGATGGGCCACATCTTCGAGCAGAGCGTTTAGCGGCGCGGCTCCTTCTCTACTCCACAGAATGCTTGTTGCTGGCCGGCACGCTCGTCGCTGAAGATGGCACGGTATGCCTAAGTGGAACGAAGCGCCACCACCAGCTTTGCCGTCGTGATTGCCTGGCCGATGTGACGCTGCGTGTGGTCTGCGATGTGTACCAGGAGGCCGCCCACCGTGGTCGGCAGCTCCTTGCGTCCTACACCTCGTGGCGTATCCGGCGGCAGCAATGCCAGTTTGCCGATGCGCGGTACGGCGTCCTCCATAGCCAGGCTGAACTCCATCAGCACCGCTCCGGCAGCGGTGCCTGGCTCCTGTTCAAGGTTTAGAGCGGCCACCTGCGCCTGGTGGAGCTGCCTGCCTTCGGCGTAGGTCAGCAGCCTGTCCAGGCTGCGTGCCGTGTGCTTCAGGTGAAAGGCAACGGAGGGCAGGCCATGGGGCCTGCGGTCGAACTCGTCAGGCTCGAGCGGCACACACCACCGTTCCACGTCTTCACGCGCCAGTTCGAGCGCGTGCAGCGCGGCGCGCGCCAGCACGGGCACTCCGGTCAGCGTTCCTCGCAGCCAGGGTTCCGGCATCGTCAAAGCCCCTTTCGTGCGCGAAAGGCGCGCACCACTTCCGCAGGGTCGCGATGCTGACCATCAACGGCCTCGTTCATCGCGCGGATATCGTCTGCCGTGACGCGGCCTGAGAGCAGCAGCAGTGCGTCGCGCATTGGCGGCCAGCGGCGCAGCGCCACGTCCCTCACAATCGGCACCGCCTGGTATGGCGGAAAGTAATGGCGGTCGTCGGCCAGCACCTTGAGGCCGAATGCCGCGATGGCTCCGTCGGTAGAGTTTCCCGCGACGATGTCCACCTGATTCGCATTCAGAGCGCGATAGAGCAGACCCAGGTCCATCACTCGCGGGGAGTCCTTGAAGCGCAGATTGTAAGCTGCCGAGAGCCCCTTCAGTCCATCCGGACGTTCCTCAAACTCGTAGCCAACGCCGAGGCGCCACCCGGGAGCGTAGCGCGCCGCCTGGCTCAGCGTGGAGAGCTGCAAACGGCGTGCATCTTCACCGCGCACCACCATCGCGAAGGTGTTTTCGAATCCAAGGGGCGGCAGTACGTCAATTTGATACTTCTGCTGATACAAATCCTTCACGGTGCGCAATACACGGTCCGGATCCCTGTCCAGCGGCTGCTTGAGAATGGCCGTGAGCGCCGTACCTGTGTATTCCGGGTAGGCGTCGATGCGGCCGGCCATCAGGGCCTGCTGACAAATGTAGCTGCCGGCGAGGTAAAAGCGCCTCTCCACTTTGAGCTGGGTGTGTGCCTCGATCTCCTGCGCCATTAGCTCGCCGAGCACCACCTGCTCGGTGAAGTTCTTCGCCCCAATGACGGGGTGATCCGCGCGCGGCGGCGCGCATCCTGTAGCGGCGAGCAGCACGCAAAGCAGCAGGGCTGGCCTCATCGTGTCCCTGGCACCCGCAGCCAGCGCTCGCCGAGCCCGAGCAGCGCGTCGGCGGCGAGGGCCAGCAGCGCGGCGGGAACCGCGCCCGCGAGCACGAGCCGGTTGTCTACCGAGGCGACTCCGCGAAAGATGAACTCGCCCAGTCCGCCCGCGCCCACAGCCGCGGCGATAGTAGCGATTCCCACGCAGGTGACGGTAGCCGTGCGAATGCCGGCGAGGATGACGCCGCCGGCCAGCGGCAGTTCCACCTTGAGAAGCCTCTGCGTGGCAGTCATGCCCAGTGCGCGTGCCACGTCCACCACGGCAGGCTCAATTCCGCGAATGCCTGCGTAGGTGTTGCGCAGAATGGGCAGAAGCGCATAGGCCGTGAGTGCAAGGATAGCGAGGCGGGCTGCGCGTTCTCCCAGCCAGGGCAGCGGCAGCAGGAAGCCGAAGAGTGCAAGGCTGGGAATCGTCTGCAAGATATTGGCGAAGCCGATGACGGGCCGCGCCCAGCGTGAATGCCGCGTGAGCCACACGCCTGTGGGCACTCCGATGAGGACGGCGCAAAGCATGGCCGCCCCTGTAAGCCAGAGGTGCTCCAGGGTGAGCGTGGCAATCTCGCCCGCATGCTGTGCGAGCCATCCGCTCACGCGAGACCTCCGGAATCGTCCGGAACATGCCGCACGGCGCGGACGTACGCCCTCACGGCGGGATTGGCAGAGCCGGCAAACTCGGCCGCCGGCAGGTCCGCAACGATCCGGCCTGCCTCTAGCAGCACGATTCGATCCGCCAGGTAGAGCGCCTCATCGAGGTCGTGCGTCACCATCAGCACGGTGAGGCCGGAGCGCAGCAGCAGTCCGCGCAGCATCCTTTGCATCTCCACGCGCGTTAGCGGATCGAGCGCGCCGAAGGGCTCATCCATCAGCAGGAGGCTTGGGCTCGCGGCGAGCGCGCGCGCCAGCCCTACGCGCTGTCGCTGGCCACCGGACAACTGGTAGGGATAGCGGGCGGCGTACTCCGCGGGGTCGAGCCCGGTCGAGCGAAGCAGCTCCCGCACGCGTACTTCTATTTCGTTCTGCGGCCTGCCTTCGAGCTCGAGCACCATGCCCGCGTTGCGGGCTACGTTCATATGGGGAAAGAGGCCGGTCTCCTGGATGACATAACCGATGCTGCGCCGCAGCGCGATGAGCTGAGCACGGCTGCGCAGCACGCTGGAGAGCGAGACGCCGCGCACGATAACCTCACCATTCGTCGGCGCAACCAGGCCGTTCACCATGCGCAGCAGCGTGGTTTTGCCCGAGCCGCTGCGCCCCAGCAGCGCCACTGTATCGCCGTCGCATACGGTGAGCGTTATGCCGGTGAGCACCGCGCGTCCGTCGCCCACCTCAAGTGAGATGTCGCGGTACTCGATGGCAGCGGCCATACCAGTTACCGAGAAACGCGGAACGCCGGACAGTAAGCCCGGCCTCTCGGTGATCGTAAATGCTTGAGTGTCAAGTCTCCGGCTCGTAGACGGCGGGCTCCGCGAGAGCAGGTTCGGCGGCAGCGTCGAAGGGAGCAGCAGCATCCAGCAAGCCCTGTGCCTGCGAGCCCTTCACACGTACGACGGTTATCTTCGAGAAGCCCTCCTTGAAGGACGGCGGCCGCAGCCGCTCTGCAAGCCTGTGCATCACCTCGTCGCTCACTGTGCGCTCGCGGCGCCGGTTGCGCTCCATGCACACCTCCAGAGGCACGTCGAAGAAGACCGCCTGCACCTCGTAGCCAAAGCTCTTGGCCATCTTGATCCATTGCCGGCGCTCATGCGGCGAGAGGTTGGTGGCGTCCACATAATTCCATGGCATCTTGGCTATGAGGCGCGCGCGCAGCAGCGAGCGCAGCGTGGAGAAGACCAGGCCCTGGTAGCGCTGCTCCGTTATGTCGTCAAATAAAATGTTGCGCAGCATGTCGCTTGAGAGCGGCGTGACTCCGCGGCGCTTGAACCATGTCGTCTTGCCGGAGCCCGGCAGCCCGATGGTGAGCACTACATAACCGCGCGGTCCCCTGGCGACCGCGGCGGGCTCCGGCGGCGGCACGGAGGGCGACTCCGGCTGCGTTTCCACGACCAGCTTGCCGCCTTGCGGGGACTCTGCTTCGGGCGTTGCGGCCGTTGCCCCGGCAAACGCCTCCGGGGTGGACAGCGCACCCTCGGGCTCGGCGAACACGCGCGCAGGTGGGGGCGCCATCTTCGCCCTGGACGCCTGCGCCTCAGCCCTCGCGGGCAGTGACTCAGGATATTGCGGCCTCAGTGGCGCAGGCTGATTCGCCGGCAGCTCCTGCCCGATCTTTCCAGTGGACTCTGAGTTGTTCGGCTCACGTTTAGAACGTCTTCTCATTCTTTCGCGCATCCATTCGCGCATGCTTAGGGAGATACCACACTCCCCCGCGCCGCTGCAACGCGGCGAACCAGCGGGCTAACCTTCGGCAGGTGCGCGTCGGACGCACAAGGGCCGCGTGCAGAAGCCCCGGGATGGGCGCCGGAATTTCACTCCATAAAAAATCGGTGCTAGCATCGAAGTTTGGCGGCGCCCTGTGCACGCACCGCTCTCGCTACGTCCTTCGCTCTCTATTTTGAAAACAGCTTAAGGAGAAACACCGCATGTCTGTAAAGGTAGGCATCAACGGGTTTGGGCGCATTGGCCGCAACGTGTTTCGGGCGTCGCTCGGTAATCCTGAGATTGAATTCGTCGCCGTCAACGATCTGACCAGCCCGGCGACCCTGGCGCACCTGCTGAAGTATGACTCCATCCTGGGAAACCTGAAGAACGAGATCGTGGCCGGAGATGACTTCATCTCCGTGGATGGCAAGCGGATCAAGGTTTTTGCGGAGCGCGATCCCGCCAAGCTGCCCTGGGACTCGGTAGGCGCCGAGG
>CAYQYM010000006.1:0-18176 GCA_964421715.1 uncultured Acidipila sp. | reverse complement strand
GAATAACAGTAGCGGCCAGGTTGCGAAGGAAGAGAAAGATGACCATCACCACCAGCGCGATGGTCAGCATGAGCTCAAATTTCACGTCCTGCACCGAGGCGCGGATCGTGATGGTCCTGTCCGTCAGCGTGGTGACCGTGATCGCCGCCGGCAGGCTGGCCTTGAGCGACGGCAGCAGCTTGTTGATGCGATCTACGACGCCGATGATGTTGGCGCCGGGCTGCCGCTGGATATTGACGATGACGGCCGGCGTCGTGTTCCTCCACGCAGCCTGCAGCGTGTTCTCCGCGCCATCGCTCACAGCCGCCACGTCTTGCACGCGCACGGCTGCGCCATTGCGGTAAGCAAGGATGATGGGCTTGTAGGCGCTGCTGGTCAGCAACTGGTCGTTTGCGCTGATGGTATAGCTCTGGCGCGTGCCGTTCAGGTTGCCCTTCGCCTGGTCCACGTTTGCTGCAGCCAGTGTGTTGCGAATGTCCTCCAGGCTCAGGCCATACGCCGCCAGCTGCGTCGGGTTCGCCTGGATGCGCACGGCCGGCTTCTGGCCGCCTGCAATTGACACCAGGCCAACTCCAGAGACCTGCGAGATCTTCTGCGCCAGATTTGTATCGGCCAGGTCTTCCACGCGCTGCAGCGGCATGGAAGTGGAGGTGAGCGCCAGCGTAAGCACGGGCTGGTCAGCCGGATTCACCTTGCTGTAGATCGGCGGGTCGGGCAGGTCTGCGGGCAGAAAGCTCTGCGCGGAGTTAATGCCAGCCTGTACCTCCTGCTCGGCGACGTCGATATCTTCGTCCAGGTTGAACTGCAGCGTGATGACGGAGCCGCCCTGCGAGCTGGTCGAGGTCATCTGGTTCAGCCCCGGCATCTGGCCGAACTGCCGCTCGAGCGGCGCTGTCACCGCGGAGGCCATCACCTCCGGGCTTGCGCCGGGATAGAAGGTCGTGACCTGGATAATAGGGTAGTCCACCTCAGGGAGCGCCGAGACCGGCAGCTGCCGGTAGGCCACAAAGCCGGCCAGCAGGATGGCCGCCATGAGCAGCGAGGTGGCTACCGGACGCAGGATGAAGGGGCGCGACGGGCTCAAGACTAGGCTCCCGGAGCGGCGGGCCGCTGCGCTGCCTGCTGGGGCGTCCGCATCGGATGCGGCACTACCGTTACGCCGCTGCGCAGCTTGTCAGCCCCGTCCGTCACCACCTGCTGGCCCGGAGTGAGGCCGCTGGCGATGATCGTCGTGTTGCCCTCTACGGTGTCCACCTTGATCAGTTGCATGGCGGCGGTCTTGTCCGGCTGCACCAGCCAGACGAAGTCCCCCTGCGTGCCGTGCTGAACGGCCGCGCTGGGCACGGTGATCGCATCCGGCTTCCGCTCGAGAATCAGGTGCACGTTGACGAACTGGTTCGGAAACAGCTCTCCATCCTTGTTCGGAAAGACGGCCTTGAGCTTGCCGGTGCCGGTCGTGGTATCAATCTGGTTGTCGATGGTCAGCAACTCGCCGGTGGCCAGCAGTTGCGTCTCAGAATGGTCAAAGGCCTCAGCCTTGAGCGCGGAGGTGCCACGCATGTGGTTGATCACGCGCGGCAACTGCTCCTCGGGAATGGTGAACTGCGCTGCGATGGGCTGGAACTGGTTGATGATGATGATGGGCGTCGTATTCGCCGTGATGATGTTGCCGGGATCCACCTGGCGCAAGCCGACACGCCCGTTTATCGGCGAGGTGATGTGACAGTACTGCACGTTCAGCGCAGCGGTCTCGAGGGCGGCCTGATCTGTCTTGATGGTTCCTTCGAACTGGCCCAGGTTCGATTGATAGGTCTCCACCTGCTCCTTTGACACGACACCCTGGTCATAGAGCGCCTTGTACCGGGCGTACTCGGCCTGGTTGTTCCTGAGCTGCGCCTCGTCGCGCGCAAGCTGGCCGCGCGCCTGGTCCAGCGCCGCCTGATAAGGCCGCGGGTCAATGGTCGCCAGCTCCTGGCCCTTTGCCACCTGCTGCCCTTCCCTGAACAGCACCCGTACCAGCTCACCGGTTACGCGCGCGCGCACCGTAACCGAATAGTAGGGCGTAACCGTGCCCAGTGCGCTCACATAAATCGGCATGGGCCGCGCGGTGACCTGCGCCACCTGCACCGGGATAGCCATGTTGGCCATGGCCGCCTGCTTCTGCGCAGCGGCCTGCTCCTCTTGACGGCGCGCGGTCACGATCCTGTAGATAAAAAATCCGACAACCGCTGCCACGAGCAGCAGAATGAC
Source organism: uncultured Acidipila sp. (assembly GCA_964421715.1). GTDB lineage: Bacteria > Acidobacteriota > Terriglobia > Terriglobales > Acidobacteriaceae > CAYQYM01. Next base: position 15,926 of record CAYQYM010000006.1, on the reverse strand, counting down.
TACCCATCGTGCAGTGTGCTTGCCGCCTGGCTGCTGGCTTGATGGCGACGCCCCCTTTACCGGTGGGGTCGTGGTGTGAATTGAAGACATAATCTGGTGTTGGTGGCTTCCCTTCTTCTTGTACTTCGAAGTGCCATGAAGACTTTGAAGTCCCATGGAGCAGGCATGACTGCATGGAGCAGACCGTCACTATTCGGACGGACAGGGTTGTCGAAAGGTTTCCAAACCAGTCCCCTCCCCCTGGATGGAAAACAGCCTTCCACCGCCCGGTGGCATCTGGAAGATGCGAAGCCCTGGGGGGTCGAATGCTAAACTGAGCTACGCAAAGGCTTCATCTTGAGGCTATCAAAACGTCACGGTGCGCACCTTCACCGTAGGCAATATTTCCCCCCTTCCCGCACTGAACAGGAACTGCCGGATGAGCCAAACAATCCAGACCTGCACCTCCGAACAGGCCATTGCCGCGGATCGGCCTCTTTGCGTCGACCTGGACGGAACGCTGGTGAAGAGCGACACGCTGGTGGATTCACTGCTGGTGCTTGTGCGTCACAGACCGCGCGCGCTGCTCTCGCTGGCCACCTGGCTTAAGGGCGGCAAGGCCGCCTTCAAGGCCCGCATCACCAGCGCGGTTGAACTGGACGTGGCTCATCTGCCCTACAATGAGCCGCTGCTCGAATTCTTGCGGTCAGAGCGCGGCGCCGGACGCAGCCTCTACCTGGCCACAGGCGCGGATGCAGCGCTCGCACTCCGCGTGGCCGAGTATCTCGGCATCTTTGAAGAGGTGCTGGCCTCAGACGGCAGCACCAATCTCACCGGCCACCACAAGCTTGATACCCTGAACCGCCGCTTCCACGGCCGAGGTTTCGACTATGTCGGCAACGCCCGGCCGGACCTGCCGCTGCTGGAGCACGCCAGAGAGGCGATGCTGGCCAATCCCGACAGTGCCCTCCGTCTGCTGGTGCGCTCGCGCAAGGTGCCCATCGCACGGCTGTTCGAGGATCGGCGTCCTTTGCGCAGGTCCCTGCTCAAGGCCATCCGGCTGCACCAATGGGCCAAGAACGTACTCATCTTCGTTCCGCTGCTGCTGGCCCACAACATTCGTACCGGGGCCGTGCTGAATGCGCTGCTGGCCTTCTTCTGCTTCAGCCTTTGCGCCTCCGGCACCTACATCATCAATGACCTGCTGGACATCGAGGCTGACCGCCGCCATCCGCGCAAACGCCTGCGCCCCTTCGCCTCGGGTGAGCTTTCGGCGCGGACCGGAGCCCTGGTCATCGTGCTCTTCCTCGGCGCTGCGCTTGCCGGAGCGCAGCTTCTGCCGCACGCCTTCCTGGTCTGGCTGTTGCTTTACCTGGTCACGACGCTCAGCTACTCGCTGGTGCTGAAGCGTGTCGTGCTGGTGGACGTCATACTGCTCTCCGGCCTTTATACCCTGCGCATGCTGGCCGGCGGAGCGGCAGCACAGGTGCGCATCTCCCCGTGGCTGGCCGGCTTCTCGCTGTTTCTCTTCCTCAGCCTGGCCATGGCCAAGCGCTTTGCCGAACTGCAGAACACGCGCGAGCGCGGCAGCGCGCCTTCGAACGCCCGCGGTTACCTGCTCTCGGATATCGAGCAGCTCCGCAGCTTCGGCACCGCAAGCGCGTACGCTTCGGTGGTCGTGTTTTCCCTGTACATCAGCGGCGCCGAGGTCACAGCGCTCTACCGCCACCACGGCCGCCTGTGGCTGATGACGCCCTTAATGATCCTGTGGCTGAGCCGGGTATGGCTGCTGGCCGGCCGGGGCGAGCTGGATGAAGACCCGGTGATCTTTGCCGTGACCGACCGCATGAGCCTGCTCATCGGCGCGGTCACCGTGACGGTTGCGCTGGCCGCCACTCTATAAGTCAGTCTAAGGAGTTCCCTGAGAATGCCAGGCAGCAAGAGACCCGGGTTTGAGTCCTGGGGCCGCTACCCAAAGCTTGATGCGGAGATCGTTCCCCTCAGCTGGTCGACCGACTTCCCGCTGGCTTCGCCGCCTGCGGGCAAGATGCTGCCTGTGGGCGCGGGCCGCAGCTACGGCGATGTGTGCCTTCTGGAGAACGGCACGTTGCTGAAGACGCGCGGCATGGACCGGCTGCTGCACTTTGACCCTCTCACCGGACTGCTGCGCTGCGAGGCAGGCGTCACGCTGGCCGAAATCTTGGACTTCGCCGTCCCACGCGGCTTCTTTCTGCCGGTTACGCCCGGCACGAAGTATGTGACCGTCGGCGGAGCCATCGCCAACGACATCCACGGCAAGAACCACCACCTTGCCGGCACCTTCGGCCGCCATGTGGAGCGCTTCGAGCTGGTGCGGTCTGACGGCGCCCGCTTCACCTGCAGCGACGCACACAACATCGAGTGGTACCACGCCACTATTGGCGGCATGGGCCTCACCGGCCTCATCAGTTGGGCAGAGATTCGTCTGCGCCCCATCGTCTCCCGCCTCATCGACTACACCGGCATCAAGTTCAATGGCATGGACGAATTTGTGGAGCTCTCCCGCGCCAGCACGCACATCGAGTACACCGTTGCCTGGATCGACTGCGTGGCCACAGGGCGCAACTTTGCCCGCGGCATCTTCATGCAGGGCGATCACGCGAGCGTGCCCGGCCCACTCACGCGCAGCAGCCAGCCCTGGCTTACCTTCCCCATCGACCTGCCCGAGTTGGCGCTGAACCGGCTCACCATCGGCGCCTTCAACACGCTCTACTACAACAAGCAGCGCACCAAGACCAAAACCACACGCGTGGATTACGAGCCGTTCTTCTACCCGCTGGACAGCGTGCTTGCGTGGAACCGCATGTACGGGGCCAGTGGCCTGCTACAGTTCCAGTGCGCGTTGCCGTGGGAGACCGGCCGGCAGGAGGGCATCACGCGCATTCTCAAGGCTATTACCGCCTCGGGACTGGCCTCGTTTCTCGCCGTTATCAAAGTCTTCGGAGATGTGCCCTCGCCCGGGATGATGTCGTTTCCCATTCCCGGCATCACGCTTGCTCTCGACTTTCCCATCCGCAGGGAGGTCAGTTTCGACCTGCTGGACCGGCTGGCCCGCATCACACAGGAACACCGGGGACGCATGTACCCCGCCAAGGACGCACGCATGACCGCAGAGCAATTCCAGGCCTTTTATCCGCAGTGGCGGGAGTTCTCCCGCTACGTTGACCCCGCCTTCAACTCCTCCTTCTGGCAGCGGGTAACGCACCGTGGCTAAGCCTGAGCCCACCAAGCCGGCGCGCGTGCTCGTGCTCGGAGCCACCTCGGCCATCGCCATGGGCGTCATGCGGCCGCTGGCCGAGGCCGGCGCCAGCTTCTTCCTGGTGGCGCGCAGTGAATCGAAGCTGGACGCAGTGGCCGGTGACCTGCTCACGCGCGGAGCCAAGTCCGTCATTATGCGCGTGCTTGACCTTGACCAGACCGAGCGCCATGCACAGATGCTCGCCTCCGCCGCGGCGCAGATGGGCGGCATTGACCTGGCGCTGCTGGCCCACGGTGTGCTGGGCGATCAACCCCGGGCCGAGCGCGACTTTACTCACGCCGAATCCATTCTGCGCACCAATTTTCTCTCCGCCGTCTCACTCATCACCTGGCTGGCCAATTACTTCGAGTCGCAGCGCGCCGGAACGCTGGCCGTCATCTCCTCGGTCGCCGGCGACCGAGGCCGCAAGAGCAACTACGTCTACGGAGCCTCCAAGGGCGCGCTCAACATCTTCCTGGATGGCGTGCGCAACCGCGTTGACCGGCACGGTGTACACGTGCTGACCGTCAAGCCCGGATTCGTGGCCACACCCATGACCGCGCACCTGCCCCAGAACCGGCTCTTCGCCGACCCCGGCATCGTAGGCCGAGGCATTCTGAAGGCCGTTAAAAAGCGTAAAGATGTTGCCTATTTGCCGCCCGTCTGGGCGCTCATCATGCTGGCCGTGCGCAACGTTCCCGGCTCGGTCTTCAAGAAGATGAACCTGTAAGAAACGTCCCGCGCGCCATCTCCGGGCCGTCCCGCCAAAGCCTGAATCTTAATCCAGTGTTGCAACGTCCAAAACAGGTATGCAGAGCGGACGGACTCACCACGTGCCGGCCGCGTCAGACATTCGCCCCGGCGCTGCCCTAAATGCCTGATTAGAATGGAAGCAGCCCCGGACAGCCTGGCTGGTTCGCCACGCGCGCCTATGCCGCCATAGCTGGAGACACAGGAAGTTCATGTGGATTGTTCGCCTCGCGCTGCGAAGGCCCTACACGTTTGCCGTCTTTGCCTTGCTGCTGCTCATCCTCGGGCCGGTTGCCGTCCTGCGCACGCCCACCGACATCTTTCCGAATATCGATATTCCGGTCGTCTCGATTGTCTGGAACTACACCGGCTTCTCGCCCGAACAGATGGCGCAACGCATTGTGCTGCTCAGCGAGCGCTCGCTTACCACCACCGTCAATGACATCGAGCACATCGAGTCGAACTCGTTGAACGGCGTCGCCGTCATCAAGATTTACTTCCAGCCCAGGGTCAACATCGCCACCGCCGTTGCGCAGGTTACGGCTATTGCGCAGACACAGCTCCGCCAGATGCCCCAGGGTGTTACGCCGCCCCTTATCATTCAATACAGCGCGTCCAGCGTACCTATCCTGCAGCTTGCCTTGAACGGCCAGGGACTTTCAGAGCAGCAGCTCAACGATTACGGGCTCAACTTCATTCGTACCCAGCTTGTCACCGTCGATGGCGCGGGCCTGCCTTATCCCTATGGCGGCAAACAGCGCCAGGTGCAGGTGGACCTGAACCTGGCGGCGCTGCAATCGAAGGGGCTCTCCCCGTCGGACGTCACCAACACAATTGCCGCGCAGAACCTGATTCTGCCCTCGGGCACGGTCAAGATCGGCAAGTTTGAATATCAGGTAGAGACGAACAGCGCTCCCACTACGATCGAGGGGCTCAATGACCTGCCCATCCGCTCCGTCAACGGCGCCATGGTCTACATCAAGGATGTAGCCCACGTGCGTGACGGCTTCCCGCCGCAGACCAACATTGTGCGCGTGGACGGCCAGCGGGCCACGCTGCTCAACATCATTAAAACGGGCGACGCCTCCACGCTGGATATCGTGCAGGGCGTGCGCGACAAGCTGCCCGGCATCAAGGCGCAGCTTCCGCCACAGCTCCGCATCACTCCGCTCTCCGACCAGTCGATCTTCGTGCGTGCTTCAATCAACGGCGTCGTGCGCGAAGCAGTCATCGCAGCCTGCCTCACCGGCCTCATGATCCTGCTCTTCCTGGGCAGTTGGCGCAGCACGGTGATCATTGCTGTCTCCATCCCGCTCTCGATACTTGCCTCGCTGCTGCTGCTGAGCGCGCTGGGCGAGACCGTAAACATCATGACGCTGGGCGGCCTGGCGCTCGCCGTCGGCATATTGGTGGACGACGCAACGGTCGAGATTGAAAACATCAACCGTAATCTTGAAGAGGGCAAGGCCCTCGAGCAGGCAATCCTGGACGGCGCCGCGCAGATCGCCGTTCCGGCCTTCGTCTCCACCCTCTCGATCTGCATCGTCTTCGTGCCCATGTTCTTCCTCACCGGCGTGGCAAAATTCCTCTTTGTGCCACTGGCGGAGGCGGTCGTCTTCGCCATGCTCGCCTCTTACCTCCTCTCCCGCACCGTGGTACCCACCATGGCAAAGTACCTGCTGCAGGAGCACGAGGATGAGGCCATGGACGCGCGGCAGCAAAGCCGCAACCTGCTCACGCGATTCCAGCTTCGCTTTGAACACCACTTTGAAAGACTGCGCGTCGGCTACCGCAACCTGCTTGCGTTCTGCATCCGCAACGCCGCCGCCTTCATGGTGTTCTTCTTTGCATGCACGCTTGGGTCCGCGGCACTGCTCTATCCCTTCCTCGGCCAGGACTTCTTCCCCTCCGTGGACAGCGGGCAGTTCAAGCTGCATATGCGCGCACGCACCGGCACGCGCATCGAAGACGTGGCCGATCTTTGCGACCGTGTCGATCGCACCATCCGCGAGGTCATCCCGCCTGAGCAACTGGTCTCGATCATTGATAACATCGGTCTCCCCTACAGCGGCATCAACCTGAGCTACAGCAACTCCGCCCCGGTGGGCCCAGCCGATGCCGACATTCAGGTGCTGCTCAGCGCCGACCACCAGCCCACCGACGAGTATCTCGACCGGCTGCGCCGCCGCCTGACCGAGCGCTTTCCCGGCGTCGAGTTCTACTCCCTGCCCGTGGACATGGTGACGCAGATTCTCAACTTCGGTCTGCCTGCGCCGATCGACATCCAGGTCGTTGGACCTGACCTGATGGGCAATCGCGCCTTTGCCGAGCAGGTGCTGAACAAGGTGAAGTATGTCGCCGGCACCGTGGACCTCAGGATCCAGCAGCCCTTCGATAATCCGCGCCTGTTTATCAATGTGGACCGCACCAGGTCCTCGCAGGTGGGGCTCACGCAGCGCGACGTTACCGGCAGCCTGCTGGCGGCCACCAGCGGCACCTATCAGACCTCGCCCACCTACTGGCTCGACCCGCGCAACGGCGTGAGTTACAACATCAACGCGCAGGTGCCGCAATACGAACTGGACACGCTGCAGGACCTGCAGAATATTCCACTCTCTCCTGCCGGAACGGCGGCCAACGGCACGCCCTCTGCCACTTCGCTTGCGGCCGTGATGCCCTCGCCACAGTTGATGGGCGGACGGCCAGTGCAGATTCTCGGCAACGTGGCAGCGCTGACGCAGGGCGCCGAACTGGGCACGGTGACGCACTACAACATCGCTCCCTCTATCGACATCTACGGCAACGTTCGCGGCACAGACCTGGCGAGCGTCGACAAGGCCATAGAGAGGATTCTCGCCGGCATGACAAAGCAGGTTCCCCGCGGATCGCACGTTGTGGTGCGCGGCCAGGTGCAGACGATGCACACCTCCTTCAACGGGCTGATTGCGGGGCTGGTCTTCTCCATCCTGCTAATTTACTTACTGATCGTGGTGAACTTTCAGTCCTGGCTTGATCCTTTCATCATCATCGCGGGACTTCCGGCCGCGCTTGCCGGCATCGTGTGGTTCCTGTTTCTCACGCACACGCGCATCAGTGTTCCCGCCCTCACTGGCTCCATCATGTGCATGGGCGTGGCCACGGCAAATTCCATTCTTGTCGTCAGCTTTGCACGTGAGCAGCTTGACGAAAATGTAGGCGACGCCTGCCGCTCCGCCCTGGCTGCGGGCTTCACGCGCTTTCGGCCCGTCATCATGACGGCGCTGGCCATGATCATCGGCATGGTGCCGATGGCGCTCGGGCTGGGCGATGGCGGAGAGCAGAACGCTCCGCTCGGACGCGCCGTCATCGGCGGACTGCTCTTCGCCACCGTCTCCACACTCTTCTTCGTGCCCACGTTTTTCAGCGTGGTGCACGGCTGGCTCGAGCGTCGCAGGCGCAAAACAGGAGAAGGATAGCCATGAAGGAGCAGCAAGCCGCTAACAACCACCAGTCCGGACCCGCAATGACGTCCCGGAGCGCACTTCTTCTTGTCCTTGCCGTCTTCATAATCGCGGCTGCCCTGGCCGTAACAGGCATCCTCCCGCGCGTGCGCGCGAGGGCCGCGCTGCAGGAAGCAACCAACGCCCTGGCTGCTCCCGCCGTGCTCGTGGAGCCGCCGCAGCTTGGCGAACCCGAGCAGAACGTTGTCCTGCCCGGAACCATCGAGGCTTACACTGACGCTGCCATCTATGCGCGCACTAATGGCTATCTGCGCAAGTGGTACTTTGACATCGGCGCGCACGTTCGCAAGGGACAGCTCCTTGCGCAAATCGAGAGTCCCGAGGTGGACCAGCAGCTCGCGCAGGCCAAGGCTGACCTGCTGACCGCGCAGGCGAATGCTGGAAATGCACAGGCGACCTCTGCCCGCTACCAGGACCTGCTGCGGCAGAACGCCGTATCCGCGCAGGACACAGAGAACTTCAGGACGCAGGCCGCCGCATCGAACACGCAAGTCAGGTCCGCGCAAGCGAATATGCAGCGCCTGCAAGAGCTGGTTTCATTTGAGAAAATCTACGCTCCCTTTGACGGGATCATCACGGCGCGCTCCATTGACATCGGTCAGCTCATCAACGCCGGCGCGGGCACGGCATCCAGCGGCGAACTCTTTCACTTGTCTGATATTCACCTGCTGCGCGTCTATGTGAACGTGCCACAGATTTACTCCCCCGGCATACGCCCCGGCATTCCCGCGCAGCTTACCTTCAGCGAGTTTCCCGGGCGCAGCTTTCCCGGCAGGGTGGTGCGCAGCTCTCGCGCCATCGATCCGGCATCGCGCACGCTGCTCGTCGAAGTCGATGTAGATAACCGCAAGGGAGAGCTCGTGGCAGGCGCCTACACGCAGGTTCACTTCTCGCTCATTACGCCGGAGCGCTCTCTCATCCTGCCTGTCTCAACGTTAATGTTCCGCTCCGAGGGGCTTCACGTCGCAACCGTCATCAACGGGAAAGCACATCTTGTGCCCATCACGATTGGCCGGGATGACGGCCGCGTCGTTGAAATCGTGCAGGGACTCCAGGCAGGCGACCAGGTAATTCAGAATCCTCCCGATTCGCTGATCGAAGGCGAGGAGGTACGTGTGGTTCCGCCGCTGCAGAGTGGAGCTCGACCATCATGACGCGGCAACTCACGATCGCGGCAGTCTCATGCGCGGCTTTGCTCAGCGCTGGATGCACGGTGGGCCCAGACTACAGGCGCCCCGTCGTGCCACCGCCACCTGCCTACAAGGAGACGACGCCACCCCCGGCACTGCCACAGGGTGAGTGGAGGCCGGCGCAGCCCGCGGACGCTCAGCTAAAGGGCAAGTGGTGGGAGATGTACAACGACCCGCGGTTGAACCAACTCGAGGAGAAGATTGCCGTCTCGAACGAGACGCTTAAGGCAGCAACCGAGCAGTACCTTTCGGCGCGGGCCGCCGTTCAGACTTATCGTGCAAATTTTTTCCCCACGCTGGTTGCGGGTCCCCAGGCCTCGCGCCAGCGGCTCTCCATCAATCGCCCCATCTACTTCAACGGCGCGCGCACGCAGTTTTACGACTACGTGCTGCAGGGCCAGGCCAACTGGGAACCCGACCTGTGGGGCAATGTCCGCCGCACCGTGGAGAGCGCGCGCGCACAGGCACAGGCCCGCGCCGGAGACATGGCCAATGTCGCACTCAGCCTTCAGGCCGAGCTTGCACTCAACTACTTCGAGATGCGCGGCATGGATGCGCAAAAACAGTTGCTGGACAGTACCGTGACCGCCTACACGAATTACCTCAAGCTCACACAAATTCGTTTTGCCGGCGGTCTTGCAACGCAGTCCGACGTGGCGCTTGCAGAGACGCAGCTTGAGAGCACACGCGCACAGGCTGTCGATGTAGCCGTAGCGCGCACGCAGTATGAACACGCTATTGCCACGCTGACCGGCCAGCCCGCATCCATCTTCTCGCTGCCACCCATGCCGCTCACCGGCACGCCACCCAACATCCCGGCCGGCATGCCCTCAGAGCTGCTGGAGCGCCGCCCGGACGTCTCCGCGGCAGAGCGGCGCGCGGACGCTGCGAACGCACAGATCGGGGTAGCCGTCTCCGCCTATTACCCACGCGTCACGCTCACCGGTGCAGGCGGATTTGAGAGCCGCAACCCCGGCACGTGGCTGCAGGGTTCCAGCGAGCTCTGGTCACTCGGCGGCTCCGCTGTTGAAACTCTCTTCGATGCTGGACGGCGGCACGCTTTAACCCAGGAGGCGCGGCACAACTACGAGGCAACTGCGGCTGACTACCGCCAGACTGTGCTTAACGCGTTCCAGGAGGTTGAAGATAATCTGGCCGCGCTGCGCATCCTCTATCAGGAGTCCGGCACGCAGGGGGCGGCCGTGGCTGCGGCGCAGCGCTCCCTTGAAATCAGCACCAACCGCTATAAGCGCGGACTGGCCGCTTACCTTGAGGTAATTACGGCACAGACCGCGCAGCTCATCAACGAGCGCACCCAGGCGGACATCACGACGCGCCAGTTTGCGGCCAGCGTGCAGCTGGTGCGCGCGCTTGGCGGCGGCTGGACAGCGGCGCAGCTCCCGAACCCCTGACTGGAGCGGTTCAAATCGAACCTGCACTTTTTATACTATGTTAACGCCACAGTGTGATTGTGATGAGAGATGCGCCTGCAATCACATTTGCTGCGCAGGCAGGAAACCGGCAGCTTGCACATGCATGCACGCCGAGCGGAATCAACACTCTTCAGGAGACCACTGGATGCTGGCACCTCGCACACTGCGCCTCTATGCGCGGTTCGCTATACTCTGCCTCGCTGTATCGCTCGGATACACGGCCTCGGCTCAGACCACTACGGACGGCGCGATTGATGGTACCGTCTATGACGCAACCGGAGCCGTAGTCGCAGGCGCGCAGATCGTCGTTCACAACGAGAGCACGGATGCGGAGAAGACCGGCACGACGGATGACCAGGGCTACTTTCGCGTTGTGCATCTGCCTCCAACGCTGTTCACGGTCACGATTACTGCTCCAGGTTTCAGCCCCTTCATCGCCCAGCACACGGTGGTGCAGGTCGGCACGCAGACCACGCTGCAGCCGCATCTGAACGCAGCCAGCACCGGTCAGACCGTCACCGTCTCCGGCGAGGCGCCGATCATCAATCTCGAGTCGCCCGAGATTGCGCCAGTCTTCAACCAGGTGGCCATTGAAAATCTTCCTCAGAATGGCCGCTGGTCTAACTTCGCCGTGCTTTCCCCGGGCGTTGTCTCCAGTTCGAACGGCTTCGGCCTGCTGAGCTTCCGTGGCATCAGCACGCTGCTCAACAACAACACGGTAGACGGCGCGGACAACAACCAGGCCTTCTTTTCAGAGGAGCGCGGCCGCACCCGCGCCGGCTACTCCACCCCGCAGTACGCGGTGCAGGAGTTTCAGATCAACACATCGAACTACTCGGCCGAGTACGGTCGCGCGGCAGGCGGCGTCGTGAACACCGTGACGCGCAGCGGCGGCAACGCTCTTCACGGGGAGGCCTACTACTTCTACCGCGACGGAAGCTGGGGCGCCTACAACGCATTCACCAAAATCGCTGTACCGACTACCGTAAATAGTGTCACGACCTATCCCCGCGTCCCGCTCAAGCCGCAGGACATCCGCCAGATCGGTGGCATCTCGCTCGGCGGTCCCATCCTGCACGACCGGCTCTTCTGGTTCTTCACGTACGATCGATATCGTCGCCTGTTCCCCGGCACAGGTGTGCCGAGCAACGCGGCTTATTTCTATAGCTGGGCAAACCCCACCAGCAACCAGATCAACACGCTGGCACAGCGCATCTACCAGACCAGTACGCCCACCAGCGCACAACTTGCTGCGGCCAGCGCCGATTTCAGCGCCGGATTCCAAGGTCTTAATTCAATGCTTGGGCAGGTGCCGCGCAAGGGCGACCAGATCATTCTGCTGCCCAAGATCGATTGGCAGATCAACGCAAAGAACCACGCATCGTTTCTGCTGAACCGCATGCGCTGGAGCTCGCCAGCCGGCATCCAAACTGGAGCCACGGTGAACTACGGCAGATCGTCGTTCGGCAACGATTATGTGAAGGACACCTGGGGCATCGGCAAACTCGACAGCTTCTTCACCAACAATGTCAGCAACGAGCTACGCTTCCAGTACGGCCGCGACTTTGAATTCGAGAACAGTCAGAACCCTACGCCCTATGAGCAGAACACCCTGCTCAGAAACGCGAACTATACCAATCCCAATCCTTTCCCGCCAAACGTCTCCCTCAGCAATGCCTTCCAGTTCGGCACGCCCGTCTTCCTCGAACGCGCAAAATATCCGGACGAGTATCGCGGCCAGATTGCCGACACGGTGATCTGGACACGCGGCAATCACACCCTGCATTTCGGGGAAGACATCACCCGCGTGTGGGATTCAACCAGCAATCTTTACAACCAGTTTGGCGCATTCAGCTACGGCAGCAGCAGCACCTCGGTGCTGGATTACCTGTCAGACCTCTACGGCAACCTGAACGGCGTTGCGTACCCGTGCAGCGGCAAAGACTCAGCCGGTAAGGTCGTCGCCACTCCTTGCTGGTCCAGCTTCTCGCAGGGCTTCGGAGCCGCGGGACTCTCGTTCCACACGACCGACTACGCCGGTTTTGTGCAGGACGACTGGAAGGTGTCGCCGCGCTTCACCATCAACGCCGGTCTGCGCTACGAATACGAGCAGACTCCCTCCGCGCCGGCAAACCTGCTTAATCCCGCGCTGCCCCAAACGGCCAACCGCCCCTCTGACAAAAACAACCTTGGGCCCCGTGTTGGCTTCGCATTCGACGTCTTCGGCAAGGGACAGACGTCGCTGCGCGGCGGCTACGGTATCTACTACGGCCGCATCATCAACTCCACCATTTACAACACGCTGCTCAATACCGGCGTCGCCGACTCGCAGCTCAGCTACAACTTCACGCCCACGACCACGAACGCACCGCCGTTTCCGCAGGTGCTCCCAAATGCGCCCACGACCTCCGTTGGTCCGAACGTTCAGTACTTCAACAAGAACATGCAGAACCCGCAGGTGCATGAGTTCGACCTGAGCCTCGAGCAGAACCTCGGCTGGGACACCGTCTTCCAGATCAGCTATCTCGGCAGCCTTGGCCGCCAGCTCCCTGACTTCGTGGACACGAACCTGCCCACACCCACCAGCATTACTTACACCATCGTTCCCGGTACAAATGGAAGTTGTGGTCCACTTGGCGCCTGCGGTTCGACCTACACGACGAAGTTTTACCCGCAGAAATCGTCCACCGGCACGCTGCTTCGCCCGAACCCTGCCTACGGCTACATCACACAGGTCTTCAGCGGGGTAAACAGCAACTATCAGGCTGTCGCCTTCATGCTCAACCACCGGCTAAGCCACAACGTGCAGTTTCAGGCAAGTTACACCTGGTCGCATGCCATTGACTACGGCCAGAACGACTCAACCGGTACGTTGAACAACGCTCTCCTGGACCCCACCAACATCAGGCTCGAAAGGGGCAACTCGATCTACAACGTTCCGAACCGCTTCGTCTTCAGCGCCGTCGCCATCACGCCGGATCACTTCCATGGCGCGCTTGGCTACCTCCTGAATAGCTGGGAGCTCGCTCCTGTCATCCAGGCGCAGACGGGTCTGCCCTATAGCCTCTCCACCTCCGGCACTCCGACGAACGGCATCGGCAGCAGCATCAATGGCAGCGGCGGTGCGAATCGCATCGAGGCGATTGGCCGTAACACCTACAAACAGCCGGGCACGGTCAACGCCGATGCGCGCGTCTCCAAGCGCTTTGCCCTCACGGAGCGCGCGAAACTCGAGTTGCTGGGCGAGGTCTTCAACATTGCCAACCACCAGAACGTAACCGGCGTCACCACCAGCGGCTACTCCATCGGCACCACCGGTCCAAAGACGAACCCGATTCCAGCCCTCACCTACAACGCCAACTTTGGCCAGGTCACATCCACCAACAACAACTTCACCTACCTGGTGCGCACCATTCAGGTTGGTGCGCGTGTCCACTTCTAAACCGCAGCAGCCTTACAGCCAGAGGCGGCAACTCAGGTTGCCGCCCTTCCTGTAACTGGGGTATGCTTTGTGGCATGTTCCAGCGCACCCTTACAGTGCTTCTGCTTGCAACCTGCCTGCTTGCATTGCCCGCAGCAGTGGCAGCAGGTTTCCCCTGCGACCGAGCGAAGCCGTTTCTCGAGCAGGCGAATGCCTTCCTGCTGTCCTCGCTGGCGCTCAGCCCTGTTGCGGCTACGCAGGCCGGCTACCACGAGCACAACGGGATTTTGCTGGACGGGCAGCTCGACGACTACAGCCCTGAGTCGCTGGTGCAACGGCGGGCACTGCTGGCTACAGGGCGCGCCTGCTTCCGCGCAGAGAGGCCAGACCTCAGTGCTGAGGACCGCGCCGACCTCGCCGTGCTGCGCGCCAGTATTGACCAGGAGCAGTTCACGCTGGACGAGCTGCAGCCGCTTGCTTACCGGCCAGACCACTACATCGAGACGATCGGCTCAGCGCTCTTCTTCCCGCTCACAGTGACGCGCGGGAGCGAAGAGGATCGGCTGAGCGGCGTCATCTCCCGCATGGAGCAGGTGCCGCGCCTTTTGGCGCAAGCGCGCGCCAACCTGAAGAGCGCAGACCCTGTCTTCCTCCGAACCGCAGTCGATGAGAGCGCGGGAGACAGATCGGTCATTGAACAGATCGGCAAACAGATTCCCAGCGGTTCGTCCCTGCGCGCGCGTTACGAAGCGGCAGCATCGGCTGCCCAGGCATCGCTCGACAGCTTCGTTCAGTGGCTGCAGTCTGACCTCGCAAAACGTCCCGTTAGCAGAAGCTGGCGCACCGGCCCGGAGCTCTATAGCAAAATCTTCGCGTTATCGCTGGGCGCGGGAGCCTCACGCACCCCCGCCGAGGTGCTCGCCGCCGCCGAGCAGGACCTCGCGACCGTGCGGCATCAAATGTATGAGATCGCCCTGCCGCTGCACGCGCAATACTTTGCCAGCCACGGCGGGCATAGCAACTTGACTGTGGGCGCACGGGAAGACCGCATCCTCTCCGAGGTGGTCGACCGTATCGGCGACGAGCACGCCGCGCCGGACAACCTGCTGCCGCAGGTTGAGGCGCAGGTCGATGCTATTCGCGACTTCGTGATGCAGAAGCACATCGTCACGCTCAGCCGGAACGACAATCTGCGCATCGTGCCCACGCCGGAGTTCATGCGCGGCGTCTACAGCGTAGCCGGCTTCCACTCCGCGCCGCCGCTCGACCCCTCCGCCGAGGCCGAGTACTGGGTCACCCCCATCGCGCCCGGCACGCCTGCCGAACAGGCTGACTCCAGGCTGCGCGAGTACAACAACTGGATGCTCCAGTACCTCACCATGCACGAGGCGCTGCCCGGCCACTACACGCAGTTCGAGCACGCCAATGCCATCCAGCCATCCGCGCGCCGCATTCTGCGCAGCCTGCTTGCCAGCGGACCTTACACCGAGGGCTGGGGTGAGTATGGCGTGAAGGAGATGACCGACGCGGGCTACGCGCATCACGACCCGCGTTTCGTGCTGATGGTGCTGAAAATTCGCCTGCGCGTGATCGCAAATGCCATCCTTGACATTCGCATGCAGAGCATGAACATGACCGACGCCCAGGCCTTAGACCTGATGCAGCAGCAAGCCCTTCAGACGCGTGCCGAGGCACTGGGCAAGCTGCGCCGCGCCAAGCTCACCTCGGGCCAGCTCATCACCTACTACGTCGGCTTTCACCAGTGGATGGATGCGCGTTCCAAGGTGAATCGCGCCCTTGGCCGCGAAACTACGGATGCCGAGTTCAGCGATGCAGCGCTCGATGAAGGTCCGCTGCCTCTGCCGCTGCTCGAGCCGCTGATCCTAGACAGACTCAAGGCACACGGCAGCGCGCCTGCGGAGAGTCGCTGATGAAACCGCAATAAGGGATGTGAAAAGCTGCAGCAACAAGGCGGAGGGCCGGCAAACCAGCCCATTCCCACGAGGTAAAAACGTCCCACCCTCGTGGCTTGACGAATCCGCCTCTCTGCACCATTCCTCAAATTGAAGACGAAAGACACCAGACATAAAAGGCTTCCCCAAAAGGGGAAGCCTACTTGCACGATGGTTGAGCTGCAGCTTACTGAGTTACGCCACTCGCGGTTGCTGTGCCCGCATCCTGTGCGCTCGGCTGCCTTGCGGCAAAATAGCTCTTGTCCCACAGGTTGCGATAGAAGTAGCCGGTCAGCTCCGCAGCCTTGGGTCCGAAGGTCGGCCGGCCGCCCTCGAGGAAGAACACCGTCACGATGCGGCCGTACTGTGTATCCGCATAGGAGGCAAACCAGCCGAAGCGCGTTCCGTTATTGGAGCAGGTGCC
>CAYQYM010000005.1:0-18948 GCA_964421715.1 uncultured Acidipila sp. | reverse complement strand
AGCGTGGCCGATCCGGCGAGCGCGAGACGCGAGTAGCGGCGGGCCACGCGGAGCTTTGCCTCAGAATCCAGCAGGCTGCGCAGCGCCAGCAGCAGAAAGGGCATTGCGCCAAGCCAAGCCGCCGTGCCGAGATGGTGGGCTGCCGTCATCCACACCAGCAGCATGCGATGATCGAGCCGCGAGGCAGCGTGGCTCAGGCCGACGGAGCCTGCCAGCACGAGGGCACACGGCAGCAGCGGCAGGTAGCGGCTGGTTCCGCGCAGGCCCGCGGCGGCGACAAGCGACACTGCTGCTATGGCGATGCCCGTCAACGCAGGAGTCGTCAGCAGGGCGCTGCGCGGGCTGAACCCGGCACCGCCGGCCAGCACTGCTGCACTCGCGGCTACGGAGCAGATCTCGGCAACGGCCAAGCTCAGCGCGGCTGCCGCACTCCAGCGGCGCAACGCAGGCTTAAGCTCAGCGCTCGTGTTATCGACCGCAAAGGGCAGGACCGGGGTGCCGCCCAGCAGCAACGAGTCAAAGCGGAGGACGAAGGCGCGCAGCAGCCCGCTCAGCAGGTCAAAGTCTTCGAGCAGCCAGATCACCGTGTCGCAGACACGCGGAATGGAATGTCGCCGCGTGTGATGTGGCCATCGCTTGAGAGCACCTGCCAGTGCAGCTGGTAGCTGCCCGCCGGCAGCGTCACCGGTCTGGAGCGCAGCGAATTCGCTGTGCTCTGCGTCTCGTTCACGAGCGCCAACTGTTTACCTGTCGCACTCACCACGGCAAGCCGTGAATGGGCGGCGTCAATGCGCGAGCTGAAGTGCAGCTCCGCCGCAAAAGGCGACGGGGCGACGATTCCCTTCGCGGCCGGGCTGGATTGGACCAGCACAGCATGGGCCAAGGCTGAAACGGGCGACAGCAGGATGAGAGCCAGCGTTAAACATACGTAGATGATCTTCATTGGTTCGTTCTCTTCGCCTCACGCCAGCAGGCTACGACAGCCGGACCGATGCCGCACGCGCGGACTGGCCACTGAGTTCGGCGGCGCGCGCCTCCGCGTAGGCGGCAGCTCCTAGAAGCGCGGCGCGGCTCTCCAGGATGATGCGCACCGGCGTGTGCACCAGCAATTCGCTGAGCCGGCCCTTGTCGGTGAAGGCGCGCATGAAACCGCCGGAGCGCATGGTCTTAAGTATCTTCGGTGCGATGCCGCCGCCGAGGTAGATGCCGCCGGCAGCCAGAATCTTGAGAGCAAGATTGCCGGCCTCGGCGCCATATGCCGAGGCGAAGATCTCCAGCGTCTGTGCACAGAGTTCATTGGTGCCCTGCTCGCCCACCTCGCCAATCACCGCGTTCCCGTCTTCGGTCTCCATGCGCTCGCGCAGCCAGGCCGGCTCTTCCACGCCTTTCTCATCTCGGAGAAAGGCGTAGATGTTTTTCAGCCCAAGGCCAGAGACCACCCGCTCGAAGCTCACGCGGCCGCAAAGTTTGCGCTGCAGATAGCGCAAAAGATCGATCTCCGTCTCGTTGCGCGGAGCGAAGTCGCAGTGGCCGCCCTCGGAAGCCATGGGCATGTGCGCCTTTCCCGTCCAGACAAGCACGGCTTCGCCGAGCCCGGTGCCTGCGGAGACGAGGCCGCGATTGCCGATCGCGCCCGTGTCTCCTTCGCTCAGCACGTAAACCTGGTCGGGACCAAGCTCGGGAATACCGTATCCGTTGGCTTCAAGGTCGTTGATGAGGAAGAGGTGTTCGATGCCAAGGTTCAGCCCCAGCTCGCGGCTGTCCAACAACCAGGGCAGGTTCGTCAGTTTCAGCCGCCCATTGCGCACCGGTCCGGGCACGCCGAAGCACGCCGCCGTGACGATGGGCCCGCCGCTCTCCAGAAGAAACTGGCGGACGATGATTTCCAGCCCGGCGTATTCCCGGGCGGGGAAGCGATGATCGCGAACATGACTAAGGCGGCCATTCGCAAAGTCGTAAAGCGCCAGGTGGACCTTCGTTCCGCCCACGTCACCGGCAAGGATCATCGCCTGACCTCCAGCCTGCCCTGGCCGTCCTCAACCGGCGGCAGCTCGTTCGCGGCCTCGCTGTCCAGCAGAAGCAGCAGCTGGCCATTGCGCGGTTGAATGATCTGCGAAGGCAGATCGTCCGGCTGGTAGGGACCGGTGAGCACGCGCCTGAGCACGCCGGCCTTATCCTGCCCGGCGATGAGGAAGAAGACGTGCGCTGCCTCGAGCAGCACGGGCCAGGTCAGCGTGATGCGCCAGCTTTGCTGCTGCTGTGGTACATGATTCGCCACGGCGATGCGCCCCAGCTCGTTCAGTGCCTCGGTGTGCGGAAACAGCGAGGCCGTGTGCCCGTCGGGTCCCATGCCAAGCTGGATCACGTCGAAGCGCGGAGCTTCTGCGCCTTCCAGGCGGAAGCTGTTCCGGATCGCACTCTCATAGCGCGCCGCTGCCTCTTCCGGCGGCAGCTCGCCCTCGATGCGATAGACGTTTGTCGCAGGCAGCGGCACCTTGCTCAGCAGCGCATCGCGTGTCATGCCGTAGTTGCTGTCAGGGTTATCCGGCGGCACGCAGCGCTCGTCCACGAAATAGAGGTGCAGCCTGCTCCAGTCGATCGCATCCCGGTACGGCTCGGCCGGATCGGCCAGCAGCTGGAAGGTCGCCCTGGGCGTGCTGCCGCCGGAGACGGCCACGCGCGCCAGGCCGCGCGTGCGCACGGTCTCGGTGATCTTCGCGGTGAGATGCTGCGCGGTCGCGTGCGCCAGCGATGCGGCATCGGGCAGAACGCGATATTCAACGATGGTCGTGCGTGCCATGGGCTCCCCGTTCTACAGCTTGTGCCAACTGCGGCCATCGCGGCCAATCAGATCATCGGCAGCCGCCGGGCCCCACGTGCCGCTGGCATAGTTTGGGAAATCCTTTGGAGGATGGCTTGCCCACGCCTCGAGCAGCGGGGTAAAGATCTGCCAGGTGGCCTCGACTCCATCGCGATGCGCAAACAGCGTCGCGTCTCCCAGCATTGCATCGAGCAGCAGCCGCTCATAGCCGTTTGCCGAGTTGGTGCCGAAGGCGGCCGCGTAGTTGAAGTCCATCACCACAGGGCAGACGGTCATGTCCGGGCTCGGGTACTTTGCGCCGAAGCGCAGGGAGATGCCCTCGTCGGGCTGGATGCGCATGGCAATCAGGTTCGGCTGTATCTCCGTGCACGGGCCGCTGGTCGCGCCCTTGAAGAGCAGCATGGGCGGCTGCTTGAACTGGATCGTGATCTCGGTGACACGCTTGGCGAGCCGCTTGCCGGCACGCAGATAGAAGGGAACGCCGGCCCAGCGCCAGTTCTCGATCCCGAGCTTCAGGGCGGCAAAGGTCTCGGTCGCCGAGTTCGGGTCAACGCGCTCCTCCTGCCGGTAGCCCTTGACGTCTTTACCCTGTCCCGGCCCATACTGGCCGCGCACCGTGTTGCCGAGTTCGATGGGCTGAATCGCCTTCCATACCTTCACCTTTTCGCCGCGCAGCGCGTCTGCCTCAAAGGAGACGGGCGGCTCCATGGCCACAAAGGAGAGCAGCTCCATCATGTGGTTCTGCACAACGTCGCGCAGTGCGCCGGCCTTTTCATAAAATGGGCCGCGGCCCTCGATGCCGATGCTCTCCGCCGCCGTGATCTGCACATGATCAATGTAGTTGCGATTCCAGATCGGCTCAAAGATGCCGTTCGCAAAGCGGAATACGAGAATGTTCTGCACCGTCTCCTTGCCAAGGTAGTGGTCGATGCGGAAGACCTGGTTCTCCTGAAAGACCTTGTTGACGTCATCGTTCAACTCGCGCGCCGATGCAAGATCGTGGCCGAAGGGCTTCTCGATGATGACGCGTGCGTGTCCCTTCTGGGGGTGAGCCATGCCGTGCTGCCCCAGCCGGTTGATGATGTCGGCGAAGTACTCAGGCGCGACGGCGAGGTAGAAGAGGCGATTGCCCTGCGTGCCGCGCTTCTGGTCTATTTCATCGAGGAGCGACCTGAGCCTGGCATAGCCTTCGTCGTTGTCGAAGTCCATCGCATGATAACTGACCTTCTTCATGAACTCGTCGAGCTTGTCGGCACCCTCCTTCACGCCGCCGAACTCGAGGATACCCTTCTTCATTTCGTCGGCGAAGCCGCTGCCCAGGTCGCGGCGCGCCACGCCCACGATGGCAAACTCCTCCGGCAGCAGGCCCTGCTGCTCCAGGTGGAAGAGCGCGGGCAGCAGCTTGCGCTTGGTCAGATCGCCGGAGGCGCCGAAGATCACGACGATGCCCGGGTCAGGGCGGCGCAGGTTGGCTGCCTTCGGCTTTACGACTTCGGGGGGAACTTTCACTTCGGTCGTGGCCATCGCTCGGTTCTCTCCTAGTCTTTCCTGACAGTATGACCGCCAAAGGCATTGCGCATGATGGCAAGCATGCGGTCGGTAAAGTTGTTTTCTTCGCGGGAGCGCAGGCGGCGGATGAGCGACTCGGTGATGACCGGCGCGGAGACGTTCAGATCAATGGCCTCGAACACTGTCCAGCGTCCCTCGCCTGAATCGGCCACGTAGGCCTCAAGCCCGTCGAGCTTCGGATTTTTCTGAAGCGCCTCGGCCGTGAGGTCGAGTAGCCAGCTCCGCACCACGCTGCCATAGCGCCAGATCTCGGCAATCTGCGCCAGGTCGAGATTCAGCTCCGTCTTGTGGCTCATGATGGAGAAACCCTCAGCGTAGGCCTGCATCAGGCCGTACTCGATGCCGTTGTGGACCATCTTTACAAAGTGCCCTGCGCCGGACGGCCCCACGTGGCCCCACCCCTTGTCAGCCCCTGGCGCCAGCGCCTCAAAGATGGGCGTCAGCCGGTCGACAGGTTCCTTGTCGCCGCCCACCATCATGCTGTAGCCCTCTTTCAGGCCCCATACACCACCCGACGTGCCCACGTCGACGAAATGAAAGCCCTCCGGCTTCAGCTCCGCGTAACGCCGCTGCGAATCTTTGTAGTTCGAGTTGCCGCCGTCAATGAAAATGTCACCCTGCCGCATGTGCGGCTTCAGCTTGGCGATGGTCTCATCCACCGGAGCGCCAGCGGGCACCATGATCCAGATGGCACGCGGGCCGGTGAACTTAGCTGCAAGTTCTTCAAGCGAGCTTGCGCCCACGGAACCTGCATCCGACAGCCGCTTCACGGCCTCCGCGCTGAAGTCAAAGCCGATGACCTTGTGGCCTGCCTGGCGAAGACGCTCCGCCATGTTGCCGCCCATCTTGCCCAGTCCGATGATGCCGAGTTCCATCGTTCTCTCCTGTCGAGGTTAAAACCTGATGTCGAGGTTTTTCAGTTCCTTCTCAAGCTGTTCGGGTCCCTTGTAGTGGATCGCATACATGCCAAGCTGGGCCGCGGGCGCGGTGTTCTTTTCGCGGTCATCGATAAAGGCGATCGTGGCAGGATCCTGCTGCAGCACGTCCACCGCAAGCCGGTAGATAAGAGGATCGGGTTTGCGCAGCCGCACGTAGCAGGAGCTGAAGAAGACCTCGAAGTGCGGCCGCAGCTCGTACTTATTTAGGCGGTAGTCGTTGAGCGCCCGCGCTTCGTTGTTCAGTATTCCCAGCTTTACTGACTTCGATGCGCTGAGCCGCCCCAGGATTGCCAGCGCGGTGTTCGGCACCGGGACCGACTGCGCCTCCATGGCCGAGTAGAACTCGGCGGCGGAGAAGTCGCGCGGTTTCCAGAAGACCGTCTCCTCCAGATACTGTTCGAGCGAGATCTGGTCTTTTTCCCACAGATCGTTTGCCGCCGGATGGCGGCGTTCGAACTCCTCGCGCTCTACCTGGAAGTGTCCAAGCACAACGTTGCGCTCGGCATGATCCCAGCCGTTGGTCAGCAGCACGCCGCCCACGTCAAAGAGAACGGTCCTTATCCCGCTCATCGTTCAGTCCTAGCTGCCTGGGCGTGACTCAGGCATATAACGGTTCTCAATCGCCTTGACCTTATTCAGCCGCCGCACAAAGCGCTCTTCCTGTTTTTGGAACCTCGCATTCAGGAAGGAGGCGACCAGGTCGAACGCGAGCGCAGAGCCGATGATGCGCGCTCCCAGCACGAGCACGTTCATGTCGTCGTGCTCCACCCCCTGGTGAGCGGAGTAGGTGTCATGACACATGCTGGCGCGGATGCCTGGCATCTTGTTCGCGGCGACGTTGACGCCGACGCCGCTGCCGCAGATCAGCACGCCACGCTCGGCACGGCCCGCCATCAGCGCACGGCCAACCGCTTCGGCAAAGTCCGGATAGTCGGAGGGCTCGGCATTGTATGCGCCCAGGTCTATGACCTCATGGCCCAGGCGCTCGAGGTAGCCCCGGACCTCCTCCTTCAGGAGAAACCCGGCGTGGTCGGCGGCGATGGCTAGCTTCATCTCTACTTACCTGCCATCGCGGTCTCGCCCTTGCGCGCCTTCTCCACCAGCGCTTTGGCGCGTGAGACGATGTTGGCGACGCTGAAGCCAAGCTTCTCAAGCGCGAGGGTGCCAGGCGCCGAGGCGCCGAAGCGGTCCAGCCCGATCACATCTCCGTGGCGGCCGACGAACTTCCACCAGCCCTGCGTTGCGCCCGCCTCTACGGCCAGCTTGGGCAGATGGTCGGGGAAGATACCGGCCTTGTACTCATCGGACTGCTCGTCGAAGAGCCGCCAGCTCGGCATGGAGACCACGCGCGCGGTCAGGCCGCTCTTCTTGAGCTCGGCGGCCGCGTTGATCGCCGGCCAGAGCTCGGCGCCCGTGCCCACCAGCAGAATGTCCGGCCTGTCGCCGCCCTTTTCCACGATATAGGCACCGTGCTTCACGCCGTCGTAGACGTCCAACTTGCCCGTGTCCAGGATGGGCAGGTCCTGGCGGGAGAGCGCCATGAAGGATGCGCTCTTCCGCTCCAGGGCCAGCCGCCACACGGCCGAGGTCTCGTTGGCATCTGCCGGCCGGAAGTCGGTGAGCTGCGGCACGGCGCGGAGCATCATCAGGTGCTCAATGGGCTGGTGTGTCGGGCCATCCTCGCCCAGTCCGATCGAGTCATGCGTGAACACGAAGATCGAGTGAACCTGCATCAGCGCGGCCAGGCGCAGCGCGGGCTTGCAGTAGTCCGTGAAGACGAAGAAGGTGGAGCCGTATGGTATGACGCCGCCGTGCGCCGCCATGCCGTTCACAATGGCGCACATGCCGAACTCGCGCACGCCGTAGAAAATGTTCTGCCCCCTGGGGTCCAGGTGGAAGTTGGCCGAGTCCTTGATGAGCGTCTTGGTCGAGGTGGAGAGGTCCGCGGCACCACCGATCAGCTCTGGCACCTGCTTGGCAAAGGCATTCATCACCGTGTTGCCAGCAGTGCGCGTGGCCACGGGCTTTGCGTCCGCGGCAAAGACGGGCAGCGACTTCTCCCATCCGTCCTGGAGCCGGCCGGCCATCACGCGCTCAAACTCTGCGGCGGCCTCCGGGTGCTCCTGCTTGTAGCGGCCGAAGAGCTCATTCCATGCCTGCTCTGACTTTTGGCCGCGGTCAAGGATCGTCGCCCAGTTTTTCGCGGCCTCCTCGGGCACGTAGAAGGTTTTATCCTCGGGCCAATGCAGATTGCGCTTGGTCTCCTGCACCGCGTCTGCGCCCAGCGGCTCGCCGTGTGCCTTGCTGGTGCCGGCCTTGGGGCTGCCATAGCCGATGATCGTGCGGACCGCAATCAGCGAGGGCTTGTCCGTGACTGCCCTGGCCGCCTCAATTGCTGCTGAAATCTTGCCCAGGTCGTTGCCGTCATCCACGAGCTGCACGTGCCAGTGGTAGGCCTCGAAGCGCTTGAGCGCATCCTCGGTGAAGGAGAGTTCGGTCGGCCCATCGAGGGAGATAAGGTTATCGTCGTAGAGGTAGATCAGCTTGCCCAGGCCCAGCGTCCCGGCCAGCGAGGCCGTCTCATGCGAGATGCCTTCCATCAGGTCGCCGTCAGAGACGATGCCGTAGGTGTAGTGGTCGACAATGTTGTAACCGGGGCGGTTGTAGACCGCGGCCAGGTGCTTCTCCGCCATGGCCAGGCCGACGCCCATGCCGAAGCCCTGTCCAAGCGGGCCGGTCGTCACCTCGACACCATCCGTATCGCCGCGCTCGGGATGCCCTGGAGTTCTCGAGCCCCATTGGCGGAACTGCTGCAGGTCTTCGATCGAGAGGTCGTAGCCGGAGAGGTGCAGCGCGCCATAGAGCAGCGCGGAGGCGTGCCCGTTGGACAGCACGAAGCGGTCGCGGTTGGACCACGAAGAGTGCTTCGGATTGTGCTGCATGTACTTGTGAAAGAGCAGGTAGGCGATCGGAGCATCGCCCAGGGGGGCTCCGGGATGGCCGCTCTTTGCCTTCTCCACCGCGTCCACTGCAAGAAAGCGCAGCGCATTAATCGAAAGCTGATCCAGTTCGCTCATGAGTTCCTCATTGCCTCGCAGATTCTTGTCACCGGGGGCCGGCTGCTGATTTGCCGGGAATGTTGCCGTCGAAAAATACTGGTCTTACCTGTTGGATGTGATGAATGCGGCTGGGTTTCATGCCCGCGGCTGAATCTCCACGTCGAAGTTGCGGCCCTCCCAGCGGTGTTCTTCCGTCCAGTAAAGGGTAAACGATACTGTACCGCGTTCGAGCCCGGCCGTGGGCAGGTCGGCAAAGTGCCCGGCATAGCCCACCGAGATGCTGTCCGAGGTCTCGGACGATTGCCAGGCGTTCATGGTCCAGGTGACGCGGAAGTGCCGCTGCGCCGTGATGCGCAGCGTGCGGCCGCTGTCCACGTGCCGGAGCTGCCGCCGCAGCTTGAAGATTTCAAGAGGCGGCCTTTGCCGGTTCTGGTGCTCTGCGGCTGGTTGTGCGTAGCGGCGATAGACCGGCTCGATGCGGTCAATGGGCACGCCCTCACGCGCCGAACGCAGGAGCTTGAGATACTCGGCATGCGCCCACACCAGCGGCATGGCCGAACCGGCCGGGCCGCCCAGCACCAGCCCGTTGAAGTCCGGCGCATCCCAGATCTGCTCCGGCAGCATGCCGCCGACGGAGGCGAACCTCTCCAGCGACGTAATGAACGAGGTCACGTCGCGGCCCGCGGCCAGTTCGTAATGAGCGCGTTCGCCGGCCAGCAGCGGCCAGGCGCGACCCTGGCCCCAGCCCTCAAAAGGCCCGCCGTCCTTGCGCTGTCCGTAACCGTCATGGTTATAACGCCGCCAGCAGGGGCCCTTCGGGGTGTCAATCCTCAAATACCGGTCCACAACCTTGAGCGAGTCGACGATGAGTGGGTCGTCGGCGTTCCGCACCCCGTAGCGCACCAGTTCAAGGAACCCCGCGTCGACGACCTCGCGCGCCTCGAACTCGAACCGCTCTCCGGGCGCGCGGTTGTTGATGCGCAGCATCTGGCGTCCGCAATCTTCATGTGCGTAGGGCTCACCGCACTCCGGCGGCTTGATGCGCATGTAGTGCCGCTTGACCTCGGGCAGCAGGACGCCGTCGTTGGTCACGGTCCAGTCTTCCAGGTGGCCCTCGATCCAGTCAGCGTGCTCTTCAAGAAAGCGCGCAAGCTCCGGAGCGTCATGGGCGTGGGCCAGCTCCGCCGCACAGATGAGCCCGGAAAGGACGACGGCGAGAGTCGAAGGGGAGTAGCCCGCGGCCTCCTCCCATCGCTCCTGCTGAGTCACCGGAGCGTTACGTACAAGGAACCCGGCCGCGCGCTCGACAAAGGGAAAGACGTCGAAGTCACCCAGGCCGCCGCACTGCCAGAGCCGCCAGGCCAGCACGATCGGGAATGCCACCTCGTCGAGCTGGATGCCCGACCAGTAGGGGCGGCCGTCGATCCAGAAGTTCTGCGCGAAGCCGCCATCCGGCTTTTGCGTGCAGGCCAGGTAGACAAGCGCGCGGCGCGCCGTCTCCACGCGCCCGCAGGCCAGCAGCGCCGTTGCAGACTGCACCATGTCGCGCGTCCACACCAGGTGGTAGCCGCCCAGGTCGTCGTCGCCCTTGGCGTAGCCCCACGGAATGGAAGCCGACGCGATAAAGGCTCCGGCATAGGTCTTGTCCTCGTGCGCCAGCAGCACGTTGTGGCTCACCTGCATCAGCCGGCCCTCGTCGGTAGACCGCTCCGCCAGCTCGCGCGGACTGGCCGCCCGGTGCCACTGCTCGATAAAGCGCTGCAGGTGCGCGGGAAAGGGAGTGCCCAGCGAGCCCAGCGTGCTTGCGAGCGCTCCGTGCAGCCCGTCTCCAAATCCAAGGGCCAGCGTAAAGCTTCCATTGCTGGCCTGGGGAATCTCGCCGATCACGGCGATATTGCCCCCGGTGGCAGAGCCGAACTCCCAGCGCATGCCGAGGTGGTTTTTTACGTCCTGCCAGCCATCGCTCATGCCCACAAAGCCGCAGCTTGCCTTTGAAAATCCACAGTTGGCGGCCATGGCCAGCGCGTACTGGTTTTTCCAGGCCACCACTGTGCGCAGCCCCGCAACCTCGGCCACGCGCGCCGAGTTGCCGGCGCCGCCTCCGTCCAGGTGCGGCGCCAGCAGCGCATACAGGCGCAGCCGTGCAAGCAATTTCGGCTCGGTGTCCACGAGGACGCGCATCAGCAGGACGGGATAGTGCGGGTCGGCGATGATCGTTTTTGTGAGGGTGTAGCGGCCTTCCCGGTCGCGGCTGTGAATACGCACGGCGAGCGCGTCCGCATCGACGTATTCGAACTGGTGGTCGAGTGAGCGCTTCTCCTCGTGAAAGAAGGTCTCGCCGTCCGTAATCAGCAGCTCCATGTCTCGGGTCTGCGGCCGGTCGATGGTGGGGTAGTAGAGCTCGTTCAGGATGCCGTGCGAGACGGTATACCAGATGCGGCTGGAGGCAGCATACGCCGTACCCACGGCGTCCTTGGCGCTGGAGGTCCAGCGGGGCTCAAGTCCGGGCGCGCCGAAGGCCTCGCCCTGTCCTTCGATCCAGCGGTAAAGCGGAGCTGCCTCGTTCATGCACGACCTCTTTTATGCTGCCGGTAAAGAACCGGTTAGAGCACCTGCGAATTTGCTTCCGGGTCCGGATGAAACTGTACCTCACGCATTGCATGGCCCACCTCCCGGTTCTTCATGAAGTACTGCCATACAAAGCCGGTGCGGAGGTTCTCCGCCATCAGCACGCTGATGCCCTGGTCAATGCCGAGCACGTCCTCCGCAAACCAGTTGGTCTTTGGCTGGAAGGCGTCGACGAAGCCGTACCGCGTCCAGATCCTGCTGCCGTAGCGCTGGCGCATGGTGTAAAGCACGTGCGAGCACTCGGCAGGCAAAAAGGGGAGCGAACCGGCCACCGCGCAGGGAACCAGCGTGCCGTCCAGCGGCCCCATGGAAGGTGGTCCGCCCCAGACCCGGTAGCCTTCCCGCGAGTCTGAAGCGGAGATGCCCCAGAGGTCCTGGTCAATCCAGTTGTATTTCTGCCCCAGCACCAGGCACCAGAGCTGGTGCGCACGCGTGGCCGCGATGGAGTTGCTGAAATAGTTGGTGTGCAGGTCGCGCTGATCGCGGTAATCGCACCAGGCGTGCGCATACTGGTGGATGAAGAGGGGCGCGATGCCGCTGATGTATTCAATGCCGCCGTACTGCACCAACGGCCGCTGCAGCGCGTCCCACGTCTCGGCCGGTATAGGGTGCGTTGGTGAGCCGATGGCCATCAGGTACATCGTCATCAGCTCGGCGTAGATGTCCCAGCGATGCTTGAGGAAGCCCTGGTCCGGCAGCCACCCCATGGAGAGCGTCGTGCCGCCGTTCAGCATCCAGTCCCAGTCGATGCGGCGATAAAATGTGGTGGCCAGCGCCTCGATGCGCGTGTTCCCGGCAAAAAACTGCCGGCAGAGCAGCACGCCACAGAGCAGCAGCGCTGTATCAATCGAAGACAGCTCGCTGCCGAACATGCGCTGGCCGCTCTCGATGTCAATAAAGTGATAGAGAAATCCGTGTTCGTGCGGACACTCCTCCAGCAGAAAGGCAAGCGTCTTCTCGACGCGCTGCTCGCAATCACTGGGGCGCAGGTAATTGCGTTTGGCCGCGATGCACAACGCACTCAGGCCGAAGCCGGTGGCAGCGATACTGGCAACGCGGCTTAGCGAGCGGCCCACGGCCGGCGCGCGGTCGCGGACCAGGCCCGTGCGCGGGCTTGCCTCGTTGTAGAAATAGTCGCAGCCGCGGCCTTCCATGTCGTCCAGCAGTTCGTCGGCCGCCTTTGACACCTGCGTGAGCGGACGGTTGATAAAGACGCCCGTGTGTCTATAGGCCTCAGCCGCTTCGGTCTCGGACCTCGGCTCGTCGCCTGGCTTCACGTGTGGAGGTTGCTGCTGATTCTGAAAGGCAAGCGCCGGCGAGCCAAGCGCCAGCACACTGGAAGCACCCGCTGTCTGGAGCAGCTTCCTTCGGGTTATACGAGAACGGGCCAAATACTATGGATTCCAGGCAATGAGAAAAAGACGCAGTGTGGCTGCCCGTCTCCAGTGTAAACAACTGGACTGGACCCCCCCAGTCCCCTGCAACCTGCACTTGCCGCCCGCATCCATTAGTATCGTGAGCGCAGACGCAGCGCGTTGTTCTAAAAGGAGAAATGCATGGCTTACGAACTTCCCCCGCTTCCTTATGACTACTCGGCATTGGAGCCGCATATTGATGAAGCAACGATGAGGCTGCACCATGACAAGCACCACCAGGCCTACGTCACGAACCTGAACGGCGCAGTGGACAAGCACCCGGACCTGGCCAGGCATGCGCCGGAAGACCTGCTGCGCAACCTGGATACGGTGCCCGAGGATATACGCGGCGTGGTACGCAACAATGGCGGCGGACATGTGAACCACACCATGTTCTGGGCCATCATGAAGCCGAACGGCGGTGGGGAGCCGACCGGGGCTATCGGCGAGCAGATCACGCGAGACTTTGGCGATTTCGAGAGCTTCAAGAAGCAGTTCAACGAGGCCACGGCCAAGCAGTTTGGGTCCGGCTGGGGCTGGCTCGTTTACAGCAGCGGCAAGCTGAAGATCGTGACCACCGCCAACCAGGACAATCCGATCTCGCAGGGCCTTTACCCCATTCTCGGCAATGACGTCTGGGAGCACGCCTACTACCTCAAGTACCAGAACCGCCGCCCGGAGTACCTGAACGCCTGGTGGAACACCGTGAACTGGGACGAGGTGAACAAGCGCTTCGAGCAGGCAAGGAAGTAGTCTGGGTTTCACGGCAGCAGGCAGGCAGCAGGCAGGCATTCTGTCTCTGCCTGACACTCGCTAAGCCCCTGCCCGCGGCTCACGCACTGGCGTTAAACAAGGCGTCAGGCATGGCGGGGTTTCGCTCCGCTGGCACTGTCGCGCCTGTATACTCGCGTTATGTCCATCCTGCGCAACATCGCCGGCATCGGCAAGGGAATGAGCATCACCTTTCGCGAGATGCTGCAGCCGACCGAGGTTGAAAACTACCCGGACGGCCCCGGCCCGCTGCGCGGCGCCGTCTTCCAGGAGCGCTTTCGCGGGGCGCACGTGCTGCAGCGCGATGAGAACGGCCTCGAAAAATGTGTCGCCTGCTTTCTTTGCGCCGCGGCCTGCCCCTCGAACTGCATCTACATCGAGGCTGCGGAAAACACCTCCGAGGTCCGCATCTCGAGCTCTGAGCGCTACGCCAAGGTCTATAACATCGACTACAACCGCTGCATCTTCTGCGGCTACTGTGTCGAGGCCTGCCCGACGGATGCCATCACGCACGGCCACGGCTTTGAGCTGGCCACGCTGAACGCCACCAATCTGGTCATGCGCAAGGAAGACATGCTGGTACCCGCCCTGGGTATGCCCGGGAGCATCGAGGCCAACGCCGACGCGGTGAAGTAACGCCGTCCAACCCTTCAGCGCTTCGATTCCGCCGCAATCCCTGTCCGTTCAGGCACTCACGCTTCTCCGGCGGCGCATCCAGCTATTTACAATCAGGTTGGCGCAATGGCTGATTTCCTTGAAATCCTCAAAGAACGGGTCTTTGTATATGACGGCGCGATGGGCACCAACATCCAGGTGCACGCGCCGAATGTGGACGACTATTGGGGCAAGGAAGGCTGCAACGAGCTGCTTGTGCTCAGCCGGCCGGATATCATTGAGAGCATTCACGCCAGCTTCTTTGCGGCAGGCTGCGACGTCGTCGAGACGAACAGCTTCGGCTCCACGCGCATTGTGCTGGCCGAATACGAGCTCGAAGACCGCACGCGTGAGCTGAATATCGCCGCCGCGCAGCTTGCCCGGCGGGTGGCCGCGCAGTTCTCCACGCCCGCACGGCCGCGTTTCGTCGCCGGCTCTATCGGGCCCACGACTAAGCTGCCCTCGCTGGGCCATATCGGCTACGACGCCATGGCGGCAAGCTACCGTGAGCAGGTGGAGGCGCTGATCGAAGGCGGGGTGGACATCCTGCTGATCGAGACCGCGCAGGATCTGCTGCAGGCCAAAATTGCGCTCGCCGCCTGCCACGACGCCATGCGCGCCGCCGGCCGCAGACTTCCGATCCAGGTGCAGGTCACGCTTGAGGCCACCGGCACCATGCTGCTTGGTTCTGAGATCGGAGCCGCGCTGGCCGTGCTTGAGTGCTTCGAGCCTGACATCCTGGGCCTGAACTGCGCCACCGGCCCGGCGGAGATGAACGATGCCGTGCGCTTTCTCTGCCAGAACTCGACGCACACCATCAGCGTGCTGCCCAATGCGGGCCTGCCGCAGAACGTCGGCGGCCACGCCGTATACCAGCTCACGCCAGAGGAACTGGCCGCCTACCACCGGCGCTTCGTAACCGACTATGGCGTGCAGGTGGTGGGCGGCTGCTGCGGCACCACGCCCGAGCACCTGCGGTGCGTTGTCGAGGCCGTGGCGCAGGCCACGCCGGCGCAGCGCGCCGTCAAGCCGCAGGCTGTCGCAGCCAGCGCCTTCACCACCGTTCCGCTTGAGGTGGACGGCCAGCCCGTCATCGTCGCCGAGGAGATGAACACTACCACCCGCGTCGCGCACTTCCGCGACATGGTGCGGGGCGGCGACTACGACGGCATCCTCGCGCTTGCGAAGAAGCTGGCCGCCGAAGGCTCGCAGATGCTCGACATCTGCTGCGCCATCGTGGGAGAGGACGAGAAGGCGTATATGAACGCCGTGATGGAAAAGGTGGCCACGCGCGTCACCGCGCCCCTGCTCGTCGACTCCACCGAGGCTGACGTAATCGAGGAGGCGCTCAAGCGCATTCCCGGCAAGCCAATTATCAATTCCATCAATCTTGAGGACGGTGAGAAGCGAACCAGCCGCGTGCTGCCCATGGCCAAACGCTATGGTGCGGCCGTCATTGCACTCACCATTGACGAAGAGGGCATGGCGCTGACCGCCGAAAGAAAGGTGACCATTGCAAAGCGCATTTACGAGATGGCGACCGCGCGCTACGGGCTACGCGGACAGGACCTGATCTTCGACCCGCTGACGCTGCCGATTTCGACCGGCCAGGAAGACTATCGCTCGGCCGGGCGCGAGACGCTCGAAGCGGTAAGGCGCATCAAGCAGGAGCTGCCGCTGGCCAAGACCATACTCGGCGTCAGCAATATCAGCTTCGGCCTGAATACCTATGCACGCCGCGTGCTCAATAGCGTGTTCCTCAAGGAGGCGGTGGATCGGGGACTCGACGCCGCTATCGTGAACTACTCGAAAATTTACCCGCTCTACAAGATTCCCGAGCGCGAGGTCGAGCTGGCGCGCAAGCTCATCTTTGAAGACCGCGGCGAGGGCGACCCCCTCCAGGTCTACATGGGCCACTTCAGCGGCAAGGACAAGAATGCTGCCGTTGAAGAGCTTGAGACCGAGAACCTGACCGAGGAAGAGAGGCTGAAGCAGCTCATCATCCGCGGCGAACGCAGCATAGGCCAGGGCGCAGGGAAGCAGGCGCTTGAAGAGGTGCTGGAGCAGGCACTCGCGCGTTACACCCCTCTGGAACTGATCAACAGTGTGCTGCTGGACGGCATGAAGACCGTGGGCGACCTGTTTGGGGCGCGCAAGATGCAGCTTCCCTCGGTGCTCGACTCCGCCGCCGTGATGAAGGCCGCCGTGGCCTACCTCGAGCCGAAGATGGAGCGCGTGGAAGGCACGCAGAAGGGAACCATCGTGCTGGCCACCGTCAAGGGCGACGTGCACGACATCGGCAAGAACCTGGTCGACATCATCCTTTCGAACAATGGCTATAAGGTGGTCAACCTCGGCATCAAGCAGCCCGGAGACGTCATCATCAGGGCCGCGCAGGAGCACAAGGCGGACGCGATCGGGCTGAGCGGCTTGCTGGTCAAGTCCACGCTCGAGATGAAGTATGTCATCCAGGATCTCGAACGGCTTGGCCTCGAGTATCCGGTCATCTGCGGCGGGGCCGCGCTCACGCGCAAATACGTGGAAGAAGACCTGCGCAAGGAGTACTCCTCGGCAATTTTCTACGCGGAGGACGCCTTTGCCGGGCTGCACGTAATGACCGACCTCACGGGCGAAGATGAGACCCGCCGCAAGCGTGTTGAAGACGGACGCACGGTGAAGATTTACCCGCGCGCCGCTGCCGCTGCTTTGGCTGCAGCCGAGCCGCTGCCCCCGGTGCAGGCCGTGCGCGCGAAGTGGGTGCTGCCGCTTGAAGATGTGCCGCGCGCCCCCTTTTACGGCGTTCGCGTCAAGAAAGACTTCGACATCCGCACGGTGTTTTCCTACATCAATGAGACGGCGCTGTTCAAGAACCAGTGGCAGCTTAAGACCGCATCGGCCACGGATTACCGGCGGCTGGTCGAAGATAAGTACCGGCCCGTGCTGGAGGAGATGAAGTCGGAGGTCATCGCCAACGGCTGGTTTGAGCCGAAGCTTGTCTACGGCTACTTCCCGGCGCAGGCCGAGGGCAACGATCTCGTGGTCTATGACGCGGAAGACCATGCGCGCGAGCGGCTGCGCATCACCTTCCCCCGCCAGCGCGAGGGGCGCAAGCTCTCCATTGCTGACTTCTTTGAGCCCAGGTCTTCGGGCCGGCTCGACGTGGTAGGCTTCTCCGTCGTGACAATTGGCAGCCGCGCAAGCGAAGTGACCAGGACCCTCTTCGACGCGGGCGATTTTACCCGCTACCTTTACCTGCACGGGTTGAGCGTTGAGGCGGCCGAGGCCCTGGCGGAGCTGGCGCACAAGCTCATCCGCGAAGACCTGGGCATCGCGAACGAGGATGCGGAGCGGGTGACCGATCTTTTTCACCAGAAATATCGCGGTTCGCGGTATTCTTTCGGTTACCCGGCATGTCCGAACCTCGAAGACCAGGCGAAAATCTTCGAACTGCTGGAGCCCGAAAAGAACATTGGTGTACGGCTCACAGAGGGTTTTCACCTGGAACCGGAGCAGAGCACAAATGCCGTTATCGTCCATCACCCGCAGGCAAAATACTTCGTTGTTTGACTCTATTTTCCCCAGGAAGAGACCGAAATCACCCTTATGACAGCTCCGGGCCCCACCATCCTTCACGTGTGCAGCCGCGAGATCATCCTCGATCTTCGCGAAAGCATCCTCCGTCTCAACGGCTTCAAAGTCATCTCCACCCTCTCCATCGCGGAAGCGGAGCAGCTGTTTGAGAGGCATGCAGTGGATCTGGTCCTGATCGACGTGGAGGGCAACGGGCGCATCCCCGAGGCGGAGGCCCTCTGCGAGTTCCTCAAGCAGAAACGGCACGGCCAGAAGGTAGCCTTTGTCTGCAATTATCGCGTCTCGCTGGACAGCGACTGCCCAGACGAGATCATCCGCAACGACTTCAATCCTGAGGAGCTGCTGGCCGGCATCAGGCGGATGCTGTGACGTGCATCAGCCGCAGGAAGCGCCGGGCATAAGCGGCATCGCGCAGGATCTGCGCCCTGAGCGCCTCGGGTGAATCGAAACGGCGCTCCCCGCGCACGCGCTTCAAAAAGCTCAGCTCGATCGGCGTCTCCGGCGTTATCTCTATCGGCTTGAAGTTCAGCAGGTGCGATTCGATCGCGTAGGAGTCCTCGCCAAAGGTAGGCCGGGTGCCCGCGTTTGACACGCATTCGAAGCACTCCTCGGCAATCCTTAACTGCGTAACGTAGACGCCGTCCGCCGGCAGCAGTTCGTGATAAGGCGCAAGATTGATGGTGGGCACTGTCAGCCGTGTGCCGATGCCGCGTCCGCGCGCCTGCGTCGAGAGGATGGAGAATGCCCGCCCCAGCAGGGCACGGGCAGCCCCCATATCGCCGGCCGCCACTCGCTCCCGCACCACGCTGCTGGAAACATCGAGCCCTCGCATCCTGAGCACCGGGTGCCGTACGACGGCAAAGCCGAGCTGGCGGCCGAGCTCGGCCAGCTCCTGCATGCCCGCGCTGGCATTACGCCCAAAGCGGAAGTTGTCGCCCTCATGTACTTCAAGCGCGCGCAGCGAGCCGCCCAGCAGCTCGCGCGCAAAGTCGTCGGCGGAAGTTTGCGAGAGAGCCGCCGTAAAGGGCAGCACCAGCACTGCATCCAGACCGGTCTGCGCCAGCAGCCGCAAACGCTGCGGCATGGGCGTGATGAGGCGCGGTGCAAGCTCCGGCCGCAGCACGCGGGCCGGGTGCGGGTCAAACGTCACGGCGACGGCTCGCGCGCCCAGCGCGGCCGCCCGCCGCCGCACCTCTGCGATGACTGACTGGTGCCCGCAGTGCACCCCGTCGAAGTTGCCGATCGCGGCGACTGTGGGCGTGAACTCGCGCGGTATCTCCGCCATGGAATGGAAGACAGGCATCGTCACAGGGATACCGGGATCTCAAGACCGTCGTAGGCCAGGCGCATGTGCGCAGGCAGCTCGCGGTTTGTCTCTTCATGCTGCAGGTCGTGCGACATATGAGTGAACCCGACGTGGCGGGCGCACAGGCGGATGCCCCAGTGCCTGGCCTGCTCCCGGTTGGCATGGCTGGGGTACGGCCGCGCGCCACGCGGCACGA
>CAYQYM010000004.1:0-19256 GCA_964421715.1 uncultured Acidipila sp. | reverse complement strand
TCCCTGAGCAGCGTTGCTCCGAGGGACGCCGAGAGCGGCAGCAGGCCATCCCGCAGCTCGTCCAGCGCCTTGCGCAGCGGCATCCGCCAGCGCTGGTTCCAGCCCGCGCGTCCGCCGTTGCAGCCGCAGTCCGAGCGCCAGCGCTCGATGCCGTGCGCGCAGCTCCACGACGTGTCCTCCACGATCTCGGCCTCGTACTCCGGCGGAAACCGCTCCAGGAACTCGCCGTAGTTGGTCAGCGTGGCCAGGCGTTCGTCTTCGACGAACTTCAGTGCATAGGCCAGCGCCATCTCTCCGTGGCGATGATGGTGTCCGTAGCTCTCGCCATCAGTGGCCACATGCATCAGTTGTGGTCCGTCCAGGTTCCGAAAGCCGGCCGTGAGCCGCCGTGCAAAGCCCTCGCCATTGTTCAGCAATCCTTCAAAGGCGATCGCGCGCGAGCTCGGCCCGTCATAAAAAAAGACCGCGATTGAGCGGTCCTCGCCGGTGCGCACACGGTAGGGCCGGCGCGTGTCCACTGTCGCGTTCAGCGTCGGCTGCCACAGCATCGGCTGGTCTGCACCCAGCGGACGCACGCCGGCGCACTGGTGGGGCGCCAGCAGCGTAAACCGGATCCCGCGCTCCGCCATCAGGTCCAGCGTCTCGTTGTCCACTGCCGTCTCGGCCAGCCACATGCCCTCGGGTTTGCGCCCAAAGCGGTGTTCAAAGTCGGCAATGCCCCACTCGATCTGGGTAATCTTGTCGCGCCGCGAGGCCAGCGGCAGAATCACGTGGTTATAAACCTGCGCGATTGCCGAGCCGTGCCCGCCAAAGCGCCGCTGGCTGCCCCGGTCCGCCGCCAGGACCATGCGGTAGGTGCGCGGCGCATTCGCCTCGATCCAGCTCAGCAGCGTCGGGCCGAAGTTGAAGCTGATCCGTCCGTAGTTGTTCCCGATGCGGACGATCTTCCCGGCGTCGTTCAGGATACGCGCCGCGCCGTTCACCGCGTAGCACTCCGCCGTGATCCGCTCGTTCCAGTCGTGGTAGGGTGCGGCCGAGTCCTGCGTCTCAATCACTTCAAGCCAGGGGTTCTCGCGCGGCGGCTGGTAAAAATGTCCGTGAATGCAGAGGTAGCGTTGCGGGGCAGTGGCAGACATCAAGGGCAGGGTAGCAGGTTGCGCCCGCCGCTTCACTCCCCAGCGGCCCCGGCCCAGTACAGGCGCGAATGCTAATGCGAGAACTCTCACTGCCCGCGTTCGGGCTTGGCCAGGTCGAAGGCGCGCCACAGATACCAGCTAGCCACCGACCGCCACGGACGCCAGCGCTCCCCACGCCGCAGCATCTGCCCGGGCATCGGCAGCATGCCCGCCTCAAACGGCTTCGTCTTGGGCAGCCGCAGGAAAGTCAACGCAAAGCCCTTCCGTACGCCGTAATCCGTCACCGGTAGCACGTCTGGCCGCCCCAGCCGGAAGATGAGCAGCATCTCTACCGTCCACGGCCCGATGCCGCGCACCTGCGTCAGCCGCGCCACGATCTCCTCGTCCGGCATGCGTCGAATTCGCGCCAGCGTTGGGACGGTTCCGTCCAGCGTTTTTGCGGCAAGGTCGCGCAGCGCGCGCGTTTTGCTGCCGGAGAGCCCGACCGACCGGAACATCTCATCGCTGGTCGCAAGTACGTGCTCCGGTGCCGGGTGCAGCTCGCCAAAATGCGCCAGCAGTCGTCGCAAAATCGCTTCAGCCGCCTTGCCGTGCAGTTGCTGGTAGATGATGGATTCAAGCAGCGCCTCGAATGGCGAATGCTGGCTTTTTAGTTTTAAGTTGAAGGGACCCGCTCGCGCGATCAGCGCCGCCAGCCTGGGGTCAGCCGCGCTCAGCTCGGCCACCGCAGCGGCTGCATCATACCGGACGGGTCTTCTTCCATCGGTCACGGGCAAAAGTGTAACGCTCAGGCGGGGAGGGTGGGCGGGTTGGACCTTGCACGGCAACAGGGATTTCTGCTGAATGGAGCGGAGCGGCTCGATGGCGAGCCGCTGCCCGTGCTCTCCCCATGGGACCGGACCCTGGTGGGCACGGCCACGCTGGCCTCGCGCGAGCAGGCCGCCGACGCTGCCGGTCTGCTTGCGGGCAGCTTTGAGCAGACCCGCTCCCTCGCCACCTTCCAGCGGCAGGCGGTGCTCCAGGCCATGGCCGCCGCACTACGCGAGCGCCGGCAGGAGTTTGCCGCGCGCATTGTCGCCGAGGCAGGCAAGCCCATCACCGCCGCCCGCGCAGAAGTTGACCGCGCCGTGCTCACCTTCGAGACGGCCGCCGCTGAAGCGGCTCGCCTGGGCGGCGAGGTGCTGCCGCTGGACCTCACGCCCGGCAGCGAAGGACGCTGGGGTGTGGTGCGCCGCTTTCCCGCAGGACCCGTGCTCGCCATCACGCCCTTCAACTTCCCCGTGAACCTGGTCGCTCACAAGCTGGCTCCCGCCATCGCTGCCGGCTGCCCCATCCTCGTCAAGCCCGCTCCGCAGACGCCATTCTCCTCGCTCGCGCTGGGCCGGCTCGCCGTTGAGTGCGGCTGGCCCGCGGCCGCCGTCGCAGTCCTCCCACTCAGCAATGAGAACACCGCCTGGCTCGCTGCCCAGGACGATCGTTTCAAGGTGCTCAGCTTTACCGGCAGCGCCGCCGTCGGCTGGCAGCTTAAACAGGCCTCCGGTCGCAAGCGCGTCCTGCTCGAGCTCGGCGGCAATGCCGCCGTGGTGGTCTGCGCCGACTGGTATGACCTGCGCGGTGCTGCGTGCAAGATCATTGACGCCGCCATGGGCTACGCCGGGCAGAGCTGCATCTCCGTGCAGCGCGTCCTCGTCGAACGCAGCGTCTTCGAGGACTTTGTTCACTATGCCGTCGAGCACGCCTCGCAGATGCGCACCGGCGACCCCTCCAGCCCGGAGACGCAGGTCGGCCCCATGATCCGCCCCGAGGACTGCGACCGAGTCCAGGACTGGCTCTCCGAAGCCCGGCTCTCGCAGCCCCAGGCCGCCGGCGCAACCCTTCTCTGCGGCGGCACGCGCCATGGCAGCGTGCTCGCGCCTACTCTGCTCACCGGAACCCGCCCCGGCATGCGCGTGCTCGACGAAGAGGTCTTTGCCCCGCTTGCCGTCATCGAGCCGTTTGACGGCTTCCCGTCCGCGCTCGACGAGGTCAACCGTTCACGCTATGGCCTGCAGGCCGGCCTCTATACCTGCCATGCCGTCTCGATCGAGCAGGCTTTCCAGTCCCTTCAGGTCGGTGCACTCATCGTTGGCGATGTCCCTACCTGGCGCATGGACCCGATGCCCTACGGCGGCGTAAAAGACTCCGGACTTGGCCGCGAAGGTCTCCGCTACGCCATCGAGGAGTTCAGCGATATGCGCCTGCTGGTCATGGCTCTCCAACGCTGAGGCTCACTCCACCCTTTGCGCCGACATCGTCAGAGCGTCGAGAGAGTCAACGAGGATCGCGATGACCGGCCCGGCTCTGGCCGCGCCTGGTCTCGGACAAAAACGGTCGCACATGATTGCGTCTTTCGCCTTTGTTTATAGGGTGTTCCGGCTATGTGCAGAAAAGAGACCCCTCACGGGAAAATTTTCCACGCCACCAACCCGCTCACTTGCCGCACCGGTTTGCTGGCCGCTATAGTTGTTCTTTCGGAATGACAATCCATGCCCGGGCCGCTGTGGCTCGAGCGCCGTTTCAGCGAGAGAACAAGGCCGCACGTCCCCCATCGACTGCGGAAGACAGGGAAGCAGGAACGCATTCATGGCGCAGATTTTTGATCGCAGCTCCAACGCGCTCGCACGCATGAGTCTGGTTTTAACAGGGCTGATCGTCATCGCCCTGGGATTCACGCTTGACCAGTTGCAGCGCTCTCCCTGGGTCACGCGGCAAGGCCAGCGTGCCGACCAGCCGGTCCCCTTCAGTCACAAGCATCACGTGCAGGGCCTCGGTATCCAGTGCCAGTACTGTCACACCTCGGTTGAGAAGTCCAGCTACGCCGGCATTCCCCCGACCAAGACCTGCATCAACTGCCACGCGCAGATCTGGACCAACGCGAACCTGCTCGAGCCGGTGCGGCATAGCTGGGCCACCGGCGAGTCCATCACCTGGACCAAGGTGCATGACCTGCCCGATTACGTCTACTTCAACCACGAGATCCACGTGAACAAGGGCCTCGGCTGTTCGAGTTGTCACGGCCGCGTCGACCTGATGCCCATCATGTACCAGCAGAACACGCTGCAGATGGAATGGTGCCTGAACTGCCATCGCAACCCGGCCAAAAATCTCCGTCCAACGGGAGAAATCTACAACATGGCCTGGACCGGGCCCACCGAGCTCAAGCCCGTCTGGTGCGTCTCTGAGCCGGAGAAGCCCGGCGTGCCCACCGCCCGCACTGTAAGCTGTACGGTCAAGAACCCGGAGGGCAGCGGCGGCGAGGTCGCCTCACTTAACGCGCTGCCTAGCCTGGCCGCCCAGGTCGGCGGAGCCATGAACAACCCGGCCGGTACCGACGCCCCCGGCTTCACCATGCCCGCCCAGCCACACTACACTAGGTTCACCAGCCAGGAAGACCTGGGCCGGTTCCTGATCCGGCAGTACAACATCCGCGAGCCCCGCGAGCTTTCAAGCTGCGAGGTCTGCCACCGATGAACCGGGAATCGATGAACCAGCAAGCGACCAACCTCCTACCGACCGACGGGAAATTAGCAAATCAGGACATGGCAAGCGAGCGGGACGGAAGACTTCACGTGATTACAGAGAACAGCCAGCCGGGTATGACGCTCGATGAGGTCCGCGCCACGCTGGGCGGCAAGACAGGCAGAAGATACTGGCGCAGCCTCGATGAGCTGGCCTCCAAGCCGGGCTTCGGAGAGATGCTCGAGCGGGAATTTCCGCAGCAGGCCTCTGAGTGGCTCGACCCGGTCTCCCGCCGCAGCTTTCTCAAGCTGGCCGGCGCGGGCATGGCCCTGGCCGGCCTCGCCGGCTGCACCAAGCAGCCCGACGAGCCCATCTACCCCTACATCAAGCAGCCCGAGGACCTCGTCCTTGGCAAGCCGGTCTATTTTGCCACCGCGCATCCGTTTCCCACGGGTGCCCTGCCGCTGCTGGTTAAAAGTGATGCATACCGCCCCGTGAAGCTTGACGGCAACCCCGAGCATCCGGTCTCCCGCGGCGCCTCCGATGCCATCACCCAGGGCACCCTGCTCGATCTCTATGATCCGGACCGCTCGCAGCACATCCTGCATCGCGGCGAGACCAAGGAGTGGGCGGCCTTCCAGGCCCAGTTCCGCTCCATGCTCGCCGACAAGAAGGCATCGGGCGGCCAGGGGCTCTACTTCCTGAGCGGCACGGTCACCTCGCCCACGCTGGCGGCGCAGTGGAAGCAGGCGCAGCAGGCCTTTCCAAACGCAAAGTTCTATCAGTACGACCCAGTCAACCGCGATTCGCACTACGCCGCCAGCCGCGAGGCCTTCGGTGAGTTCGTCGATGCGCAGTACCGGCTGGACCAGGCCGACGTCATTCTTTCGCTCGACTCCGAGTTCCTCAGTGGCATCGTTCACCCCGGCTTCACCAGGCTTGCCGGCGACTATGCAAGCCGCCGCAAGCTCCAGGGTGCGACCCAGGGCCGGGCAGAGATGAACCGGCTCTATGCCATCGAGAGCACCACCACCACCACCGGCCTCAAGGCCGACCACCGTCTTGCCCTCCGTGCCAGCGAGGTGGGCCCGTTTGCCGCCACGCTCGCCGCCGCCCTCGGGCAGGGAACCGCGCCGGCCGGCTACAACTGGTCGCCCGAGGCAAGCCGCTTCCTCGCCGCACTTGTTAAGGATCTGAAGGCGAATACCGGCAAGGCCGTCGTCATCCCCGGCGAGCAGCAGACGCCCGAGGTACACCTCGCCGCCTTCCTCATCAACCAGGCTATTGGCGCCGTCGGCAAGACGGTCGTCTACACCGATCCCGTCAACCCGATGCCGACCGTGCAGATGGACGAACTGAAGGCTCTGGTGGCCGATCTGACCGGTGGGAAGGTGGACTGGCTGGTGATGCTGAATACCAACCCGGTCTACACCGCCCCGGCGGACCTGTCCTTTGAATCGGCGATGTCCAGGGCTCGCGTCACGGTGCATCTCGGCTCCCATCGCGACGAAACCGGCAACGTCGCCGAGTGGCACATCAACGGCGTGCACTATCTTGAGACCTGGTCGGACGCGCGCGCCTACGACGGCACCCTCACATTGCTGCAGCCGATGATCGAGCCCCTCTACGAGGGCCGCTCGGCCCACGAGATTCTGCAGGCCATGCTGGACAACCCGGATGTCTCCCCTTATGACGCGGTGCGCGCCAACTGGCAGCCCCTGCTCGCCAGGGGCGACATGGAGGCGAACTTCCGCAAGGCCCTCCACGACGGCTTTGTGGCCGGCACTGCCTATCCCCCGAAGAGCGTGACGGCGAAGCCGGCCGCGCTCAACTTCCCGGCGCCCCAGTCCGCCGACGCCGTCGAGGTCATCTTCCGTCCTGACCTGAATCTTTACGACGGCCGCTACGCGAACGTGGGCTGGCTCCAGGAGATTCCCCGGCCGGTCACGAACCTCTCCTGGGACAACGCCGCGCTGATGAGCGTGGCCACCATGCAGCGGCTCAAACTGGCCGAGTCCGAGGTCATCGAAATTACGGCCAGCGGGGGCAAGGTCCTTGCCCCGGTGCTCGCCGTCCCCGGCCACGCCGACGGCGTCATCACCCTCACCCTCGGCCAGGGCCGCCAGGTGGCGGGCCGCGTCGGCAGCGGCCAAGGCTACAGCGCCTACCGGGTGCGGAACAGCGGCGCCCCGCTGATTGCCCCCGGTGTCCAGGTGCGCAGGACGGGCGACACCTACGAGTTCGCAGTCACGAAGGCGCACAACATTGATCATCGCGAACCCTACAACGGCGGCGACGGCTCGGGCCGGCACTCGCTTGAGGGCAATGAGTCGATCGATCGCGGCATCATCCGCTACGCCACGCTCGAGGAGTTCCGGAAGAACCCTGAGTTCGCCCACGAGGGCGAGGGCCGCGACGCCCCAGAGCCGGATACGAGCATGTTCCCCGCCTATCGCTACGACAAGAACGCCTGGGGCATGGCCATCGACATGAACTCCTGCGTGGGCTGCAACGCCTGCGTGGTGAGCTGCTATGCGGAGAACAACATCGCCGTCGTTGGCAAGCACCAGGTAAAGGTGGGCCGCCTGATGCAGTGGCTGCGCATTGATACCTACTTCGAGGGCGACCTCGCCGCGCCGCGCGCCCACTTCCAGCCCATGGCCTGCCAGCACTGCGAAAATGCGCCGTGCGAGCAGGTCTGCCCGGTCGGCGCCACCGTGCACACGCCCGAGGGGCTGAACACGATGGTTTACAACCGCTGCG
Organism: uncultured Acidipila sp.; assembly: GCA_964421715.1. Lineage (GTDB taxonomy): Bacteria > Acidobacteriota > Terriglobia > Terriglobales > Acidobacteriaceae > CAYQYM01. The sequence goes on along the minus strand of CAYQYM010000004.1, from coordinate 11,859 downwards.
TCGGCACCCGCTACTGCTCGAACAACTGCCCCTACAAGGTGCGCCGCTTCAACTTCCTGCTCTACTCCGACTATGAGACAGAGAGCCTGAAGCTGATGCGCAACCCCGACGTGACAGTGCGCAGCCGCGGCGTGATGGAGAAGTGCTCCTTCTGCGTGCAGCGCATCGCGGCCGCCAAGATCGCGGCCGACAAGGAAAACCGCGAGATCCGCGATGGCGAGGTCCAGACCGCCTGCCAGCAGGCCTGCCCCACCAGCGCGATCACCTTCGGCAACATCAACGACCGCGAGAGCAAGGTGGCCAAGCTGAAGGCGAATCCGCGCAGCTACGGCGTGCTCGAGGACATCAACACCCGTCCGCGCACCACCTATATTGCGGAGGTCCTGAACGTGAACCCTGAACTGGAGACGGCAGATGCCGTCCCCCAAATCGGTTAGGAAGGGCGCGAGGGGTTATGGCTACCAAAGACACAAGGGTGAATGACCCGATGCTCGATCCGGTGACCGGCGAATACCGCGTCATCGCGCCCGGGCATACCTTCAAGTCGGTCACGGAGAAGGTCTCCCGGATCGTACTGACCACGTACACCCCGCTGGGCTGGTTCTTCGGTTTCCTGGTGGCCGGCGGCGGCGCTACGCTGCTTGCCGTGTGCGTCACCTGGCTGTTCCTGAAGGGCGTCGGCATCTGGGGCGTTACCATCCCCGTGGCCTGGGGTTTTGCCATCATCAACTTCGTCTGGTGGATCGGCATCGGCCACGCCGGCACGCTCATCTCGGCCATCCTGCTGCTCTTCAAGCAGAGCTGGCGCAACTCGATCAACCGCTTTGCGGAGGCCATGACGCTGTTTGCTGTCGTGTGCGCCGGCATGTTCCCACTGATTCACGTCGGCCGCCCGTGGCTCGGATACTGGCTCTTCCCTTATCCGAACACGATGAACGTCTGGCCACAGTTCCGCTCCCCGCTGCTCTGGGACGTCTTTGCCGTCTCCACCTACGCCACCATCTCGGTCGTCTTCTGGTACATCGGCCTCATCCCCGACCTCGGCACCATGCGCGACCGCTCCACCTCGAAGCTCGGCCAGTACCTCTACGGCTGGGCCTCGCTCGGCTGGCGCGGCTCGGTCCGCCACTGGGTCCGCTACGAGACTGCATCGCTGCTGCTTGCCGGCCTCGCCACTCCGCTCGTACTCTCTGTGCACACGGTCATCAGCTTTGACTTCGCCGTGGCCCTGCTGCCCGGCTGGCATACGACGATCTTCCCACCCTACTTCGTGGCGGGCGCCGTGTACTCCGGATTCGCCATGGTGATCACCCTCGCCGTGCCGATCCGCAAGTTCTACCACCTCGAGGACCTGATCACTATCCGGCACCTGGACAACATGGGTAAGGTCATGCTCACCACCGGGCTCATCGTCGCCTACGGCTACTCGATGGAAGTGTTCATGGCCTGGTACTCGGCCAGCCACTGGGAGTACTTCATGATGTGGAACCGCATGTTCGGTCCCATGGGCTGGGCCTACTGGGTTCTCATCACCTGCAACATCGCCCTGCCGCAGCTGCTCTGGCTGCGCGGCTTCCGCAAGAGCCCGGGCTGGATGTTTCTGATGTCGTTCATCGTGAACACCGGCATGTGGTTTGAGCGTTTTGTCATCGTCGTCACCAGCCTCATCCGCGACTACCTGCCCTCCTCCTGGGGCACGTATAACGCGACCCGCTGGGACTATGGCACCTTTCTCGGCACGATGGGCCTGTTTACCGTGCTCTTCTTCCTGTTCATTCGCTTCCTCCCCATGATCCCCATGTCGGAGCTGCGCATCCTGCTGCCGCAGGCCAAGGTGCGGGCGGAAGCCGAACCCCTCCCGGAGGCTGGTGACTAATGCCGGTACGCGAAGGTATCTACGGACTGCTCGCCGAGTTCGACTCGCCCTCTGAGCTGGTGCATGCCGCCGAAGCCGCCTACGGCTCGGGCTTCCGCCGCATGGACTGCTACACGCCCTACCCGGTCGAAGAGGCCGCCGAGGCCATCGGCTTTCATCGCGACCAGGTCTCGCTCATCTGCCTGCTCGGCGGCCTGCTCGGCGTCGCCGCCATGTTCGGCATGGAGACCTGGATCTCGGTCTGGGCCTACCCGATCAACGTCGCCGGCCGTCCCTACTATTCCTGGCCGGCCTTCATCGTGCCAGCATATGAGTGGACTATCCTGTTCGCGGGGCTCTCGGCCGCCTTCGGCATGCTTGCCATGAATGGCCTGCCCACCCTTTATCACCCGCTTTTCAATGCGCCGAACTTCCGCAATGGAGCAACTTCGGATAAGTTTTTTCTCTGCCTTGAGGCGGCCGACCCAAAGTTTGCCGTCGAAGACGCGCGCCGCTTCCTCGAGAGCTTCAACCCTGTCTCCGTCGTGGAGGTGGAGTATTAACGCGATGCGATCCATTGAGAGAGCGGCCCTGCTGGCGGCCACCGCCGGTGCCCTGATGCTCACCGCAGGCTGCCGCCAGGACATGCACAACCAGCCCAAGTTCATCCCCCAGCGCGGTACCACGTTCTTTGCCGACGGACGCTCGGCGCGCCCGCAGGTCGAGCACACCGTGGCACGCAACCAGCTCAAGCAGGATGCCTACTTCTATACCGGCCTGCTGAACGGCAAGGAGCAGGACATGCTGCCCTTCCCGGTCACAATGCAGGTGCTCGAGCGCGGCCAGGAGCGCTACAACATCTATTGCACCCCCTGCCATTCGCGCGTCGGCAACGGTGCCGGCATGATCGTCCAGCGCGGCTACAAGCCTGCTGGCAACCTCCATGAAGCCAAGCACCTGGCCCAGCCTCTGAGCCACTACTTCTACGTGATGTCGAATGGCGACGGCGCCATGCCCGACTACTCGGCGCAGCTCACTGCCGCCGACCGCTGGGCCGTCGCGGCCTACATCCGCGCGCTCCAGCTCAGCCAGAACGCCACGATCCAGGACGTGCCCCAGGGTGCGCAGGTCGGCAACCTGGCCGACATCGCAGAACGCCAGGGCCTGCCTGCGAATCTCGCTGGACCGTGGCCTATGCCCGCCACCGCGATCGAGGAGATGCCCGCCCATAGCAGAATGCCAAGCGGCCCTCCGGCCCAGAACCCGCATCCTCCGGCCAACAAGAACCGGTCTCCGGTCAACCCGCCCGCCCCTGGCGGCGACGTCATGCGTCCGATGGGCGCAAATTAAGGACAGATTCCACGCATGGCACACCACGGACATTACGCGAAGACCCTGCCTGCGGACCTCTCCGCGCCTTCCTTCGTCAACGCATGGCGCGGCCGGGCCCTGGTCATTGGCGCCGTCTTCACGGTCATCTCGGTCGTGCTTGGCTTCCTCGCCAACGACCACTGGAACCACTTCCTGCGCGCCTGGCTGCTCGGCTTCATGATCTGCTTCGGCATGTGCGTCGGCGGCATGGCCCTGTTAATGACTCAATACCTCTCCGGCGGCAAGTGGGGCCTGCTCGTTCGGCGTCCACTGGAGGCCATGAGCCGCACCCTGCCGCTGGTCTTCCTCATGTTCCTGCCGGTCGGCATCTTCGGGGCAAGCTTTCATCAGCTCTATATCTGGGCCCGCTACCCGGACGCCAGGGCCGCCTACGCGCAGCACCTGATCAGCGCCGAGCAGATGCACGCCATCTTCTTCAAACGGCCGATGCTCAACGTCACCAGCTTCTGGGTCGTCTCCCTGCTCTGCTTCGCTATCTGGTTCGGCTACATCGCCCTGCTCAACCGCCTCTCGGTCCGCCGCGATGCCGACCGTGAGGCCAATGTGCCCTATTGGCAGACGCGGTTTGAGAACATCTCCGGCTTCGGCGTCGTCGTCTACTCCATCCTGCTCACGGCCTGTGCCATCTACTGGGTCATGTCGCTCGACCCTACCTGGTACTCGACCGTCTACGGCCTGCAGTTTCTCGTGGGTCAGGGCTACGGCGTGCTCGCACTCACGATTCTCACGCTCATCGGCCTTTCTGACGCCGAGCCGATGAAGACCATCTTCCGCACCACCGAGCAGCACGACCTCGGCAAGCTCTGCTTCGCCTTCACCATGCTGAATATCTATCTCGGCTTCGCGGCGTTCCTCATCATCTGGTCGGGCAATTCGCCTGAAGAAATTCCCTGGTACCTGGACCGCATCCGCGGCCACTGGGGCGTGATTGCCACCCTCGACGTCATCTTTCACTGGCTGCTGCCCTTTACGCTGCTGCTCTCGCGCGACCTCAAGCGCATCAAGAGCCGGCTCAAGATCGCCTGCTTCATCATGGTCTTTGCCCGCTGCTGGGACATGTTTTGGCTCATCGAGCCCAACTTTCCCGATGCGCGGCGTAACCTGCACATGAGCTTCGGCATCCTGGAGTACTGCGCCGTTCCCGTCGCGCTCATCTCCTTCTGGCTTGCCTATTACTTTACCCAGCTCAGGACGCGTCCACTGGTCGCCACCAACGACCCGCACCTGGCAGAAATTCTTGAACCGGAGCATGCCCATGCGTGACCCTCGGCACGACTCGAAGAAGCAGGCTGAATCGCGGCGCGAAGGCTATGAGACCACCGACGTCAGCATCAACGGCATCATCGTCTTCCTGATCGGACTCAGCGTCTCGGTCGTCGTCTTCTTTGTCTTCTGCTTTGTCACCGGCAAGGTCATCAATAACCAGCTCGTCAAGCACGACGGGCCGCCGAACCAGTGGAACCAGTTCAACATGCCCTCGCGCGCGCGCCAGGACATGGCCTCGAACCCGGCCATCGAACAGCAGCAGCTCCGCGACGTTACCCAGCGCTTTCCCACGCCGCGCCTCCAGACCGACGATGGAGACCAGGACACGGCCGACATGCACGCACGCGAGGACCTGCTGCTTGAGAACTACAGCTGGATCGACCGCGCCCAGGGCAGGGTGCGCATCCCGGTCTCTCAAGCCATGCAGATCATCGCCCAGCGCGGACTCCCGGTTGTCCCCAATGCCGGGCAGCCCGAGAGCCTGATGGCCGGCGACAGCCGCATCGAGATCCCCGTGCCGCTCACCACCGGCTTTGCCCGCACCGGCTATGAGCAGGAGGAGCGCAGCCCCAAGAAGCTGCCCGGGGAGCAGGCCTCGACCAAGATCGGCAGCCAGGACTCCACTGGGGCCAACGACCGGTAACCACGGAAGTCGTCCGTAATTTGAGCCGCAACAAAAGCGAATGAACGGCGCGACCGTGACCCGGAGCAGAACCGCGTAGCATAGAGACAGAGGAGATGAATTCGATGCAGTCCAGCCAAAGGAACTCGATGCGGACCAACCCCGGCAGGGGTCTCCGCCGCGTGTTTGCCGCCTTCGCGGCCCTGCTGGCGCTCGCCCCGCTCACTGTTGCCGCGCAGGTCTCCGACTACGGCCAGAAGCAGATGGGCGATCCGGCCCCGGACCACCTGCCCAGCGTGCTCGACAAGGTCGGTATCCGGCAGAAGCTCGGCACCGCCATCCCGCTTGACGGCAGCTTCCGCGACGAGACTGGCAAATCCGTCCGACTGGGCGACTACTTTGGCCGCCGGCCGGTCATCCTGGCCCTGGTCTACTACCAGTGCCCCCTGCTCTGCTCCGAGGAGCTCGACGGCCTCGCGGGCTCACTCGAGATGGTTAAGCTCGATCCCGGCAAGGACTTCGAGGTCGTCGCCGTAAGCATCGACCCGAGCGAGACACCCGCGATGGCGGCCAAAAAGAAGGCGCTTTACCTCAAGCGCTACGGTCGCCCCCAGACCGCCGGCGGCTGGCACTTCCTTACCGGCCAGCAGCCGCCCATCAACGCCCTGGCAGACGCGACCGGCTTCGGCTACGTCCGCGTGCCCGGCCCGGACGGCAAAAAGACCCAGTTTGCGCATGCGAGTTCGATTGAGATCCTTACGCCGGACGCGCGCCTCGCGCAGTACTACCTCGGCGTCGAGTACTCGCCGCGTGACCTCCAGTTCGGTCTCATCGAGGCCTCAAACCACAAGATCGGCACCCCGGTCGAAAACATCCTCACCTACTGCTACCGCTATGATCCGGCCAGAAATACCCACAGCCTGGCCGTGGCGCGCATTGTCCAGGCTGGATGCCTGCTGACGATCTTTAGCCTGGGAGGATTCATGTTCGTAAACTTTCGACGGGATATTCGCAACGGCGGCAACGGAAACAACGGGAACGGTTAAAAGGCGACGATGCACATTATCAGTCCGGTACTCTGGCAGTTCTTGGTGAATTGGCTCACCCACTTCGCGGTCTTTCCGCCGGAGGCGTCGAGCATTGCACCCTACACCGATGCGCTCTACTTCTTTCTGGTTCTCATGTCGCTGGTCGGCATCGCCATCGTGCTCATGCTGGTGCTCGGGCTCTCGGTCGGCTACCGCAAGGAGAAAAATCCGGAGCCCACGCAGATTGAAGGCTCCACCCTGCTTGAGGCCACCTGGACCATCGTCCCGTTGGCCCTCTTCATGATCGCCTTCGTCTGGGGCGCGCTGCTCTACTTCCGCATCTACAACCCGCCCACCAACGCCATGAACATCTACATCGTGGGCAAGCAGTGGATGTGGAAAGCCGAGCACCCCGGCGGCCAGCACGAGATCAACGCCCTGCACATTCCCATCAATAAGCCTGTGCAGCTCACCATGATCTCCCAGGACGTCTTCCATAGCTACTCGATCCCCGCCTTCCGCGTGAAGCGCGAGGTCATCCCGGGCCGTTACTCGACCGTCTGGTTTGAGGCCACCCAGGCCGGCACCTACCACCTGTTCTGCACCCAGTATTGCGGGACGCTGCACTCAGCCATGATCGGCGAGATCGTAGCCATGACGCCGGACGACTACCAGGCCTGGACCGCCGGCTCCACCAGCGGCACCTCGCTCGCCCAAAACGGCGAGCGGCTCTTTGCCTCGCTCGGTTGCAACAGCTGCCACTCCGGCAACGCCAACGCCCACGGCCCCAACCTGGCCCAGGCCTACGGCAGCCGCATCCAGATGGCCAACGGCACTTACGTCAATGTCGATGACGCCTTCCTGCGCGACTCCATCCTGAACCCGACCATGCACCAGGTTGCGGGTTTTGCGCCCATCATGCCTACCTACCAGGGGCAGATCAGCGAAGAAGGCCTCATCGATCTCGTCGAATACATCAAGAAGCTGAACTCCAACTACCGTGTCCAGCAGACGCTGAACACCAGTCAGGTCCAGTCCCCGGCGCCTGCCTTGCCGGGCTCGACCTCTCCTTCTGAAACCGCAGGGCAGGGGATGGTGAAGCAATGAGCACAGCAAGCACTGTAGTGAAACTTCCACCGCAGCAAGGCGCTGCGCTACCGAAGCGCTCGTATCTCAACAGCGAGTACGGCCTGAAGAGCTGGCTGCTCACCGGCGACCACAAACGCATCGCGATTCTTTACCTGATCTCGATCACGTTCTTCTTCTTTGTCGGGGGAGCCATGGCCGGCCTCATCCGTCTCGAACTGCTCACCCCGCAGTCCGACCTGATGGCGACCGACACCTACAACAAGCTCTTCACCATGCACGGCATCATCATGATCTTTCTGTTCCTGGTGCCGTCGGTCCCCGCCGTGATCGGCAACTTTGTCATCCCGATCATGGTAGGCGCCAAGGACCTCGCATTCCCCAAGATCAACCTGCTTAGCTGGTACCTCTACATTGCCGGCGGCATCTTCACCCTCGCCGCGCTCATCTCCGGCGGCGTGGACACCGGCTGGACTTTCACCACGCCGCTCAGCACGCATTACCTGAACACCCATGTCGTGACCGCCGGGCTCGGGATCTTCGTCGCTGGCTTCAGCTCCATCTTTACCGGGCTGAACTTTATTGTGACCATCCACCGCATGCGCGCTCCCGGCATGACCTGGTTCCGCCTGCCGCTGTTCGTCTGGTCCAACTACGCCGCCTCCATCCTCATGGTCCTCGGCACCCCGGTCCTCGCCATCACCCTGGTCCTCGTTATCCTTGAGCGCACCATCGGCATCGGCGTCTTCGACCCCGCCAAGGGTGGCGACCCCCTGCTCTTCCAGCACCTCTTCTGGTTCTACTCCCACCCGGCCGTCTACATCATGATCCTCCCCGGCATGGGCGTCATCTCTGAGGTCATCTCCACCTTCAGCCGCAAACGCGTCTTCGGTTACACCGCCGTCGCTTTCTCCTCGGTGGCTATCGCCGTCTTCGGCTTCTTCGTGTGGGAGCACCACATGTTCATCATGGGCGTCTCCAACTACTCCGCCCTGGTCTTCTCCCTGCTCACCATGCTGGTCGCCGTTCCTTCGGCCATCAAGATATTCAACTGGTCGGCCACCCTCTACAAGGGCTCCATCACCTTTGAAACGCCGATGCTCTACTCCTTCGGCTTCATCGGGCTGTTCACCATCGGCGGCCTCACCGGCGTCTTCCTCGGCTCCCTCGGCATGGATATCCACCTCACCGAGACCTACTTCATCGTCGCCCACTTCCACTTCGTCATGGTCGGCGGCATGCTCATGGCCTATCTCTCCGGCATCCACTTCTGGTGGCCCAAGATGACCGGCCGCATGTACCCGGAGTCCATCTCGAAGCTCGCCGCGCTCACCACCTTCATTGGCTTCATCCTCACCTTCTTCCCGCAGTTCGTCGTCGGCTATCTCGGCATGCCCCGCCGCTATGCCGCCTATCCGCCTGAGTTCCAGGTCCTCAACGTGCTCTCCACGGCCGGGGCCTCGGTCCTCGGTGTTGGCTACCTGCTGCCCATGCTCTACATGACTTGGTCGCTCAAGTATGGCAAGATTGCGGGCAGCAACCCGTGGCAGGCGACCGGCCTTGAGTGGCAGATCCAGTCTCCGCCGCTCACCGAGAACTTTCTCGAAACGCCCATCGTCGATCACGAGGCTTACGACTACGAGTGGCTTGCTAACAAGACCACGCATGAGGTGACCACCGTTGGATAGTCAGGCCATCGCAGCCAGCCCGGACTTGACCCCGGAGCATGCCCAGCACGCCCACCCGCCCTTCCTGCGCCACCACTTCGAGACCGTGGCGCAGCAGCGGGAGGCCTCCACCTTCGGCATGTGGCTCTTCCTGCTGACCGAGATCATGTTCTTCGGCGGCATGTTCGCCGCCTACCTGATCTACCGCAACTGGTACTACCCGGCCTTCGTCGCCGGCAGCCACCAGCTCTCCATCCTGCTCGGCACCATCAATACCGGCGTGCTCATCTGCTCCAGTTTCACCATGGCCATGGGCGTCTACTCCGCCGAGACCCGCAACCGCAAGGGCCTCATGACCTGGCTGCTGCTCACCATCTTCCTCGGCCTCGTCTTCCTCGGCATCAAGGCTGACGAATACCACGAGAAATGGGAGAAGCACCACGTCCCCGGCCTGAACTTCAGCGTCCATGATTTCACCAACCCGCCCGCAGCCTCGGGCGAAAAGCCGCTGCCTGGCGACATGGCCGAGAAGACGCAGGTCTACTTCTCGCTCTACTTCGCCATGACCGGTATGCACGCTTTGCACATGATCATCGGCATCGGCATCCTGCTCGTCCTCCTCGCGCAGGCCTACGGGGGTGCCTACACCAACGGACACGTCTCCACGATCGAAAACTTCGGCCTCTACTGGCACTTCGTCGATATCGTGTGGATCTTTTTATTCCCGCTGCTCTACCTGATCAGCCGACACCAGTGAGGGGCTATGTCTGAATCCACAAACGACATCCATATAGTCTCGCCCAGGATTTACGCCGTCATCTTCGGCGCCCTGCTCGTTTTCACGGCCATTACCGTCGGTGCCAGCTACCTTGAGCTCGGCATCTTCAACCCCATCGTCGCCCTGGCCATCGCCGTCTTCAAGGCCACGCTCGTCGTCCTCTTCTTCATGCACGTCCGTTACAGCTCCAAGCTCACCAAGCTCACCGTGGCGGCCGGCCTGTTCACCTTCCTCGTCCTCATCACCATGACGCTCACCGACTACATCAGCCGCGCCTGGGGCCTATGGTAAGCATGCGCAACCGAATCGCCCTTCTGCTCGCCATCGGAGTGTTTTCATCCGCCTCGGCCTTCGGTACTCAGGACGCTCCGAAACTTCCGGCTGTTGGCGTCGTCTTCACGGCCCAGGACGCCAGCCCTCCGCAACAGGTGCACGCGTCCGAACTGCACTACAACGGCCGGACCGCCGGAAACATCGCGCGCGGCCTGGTCTACGTGGGTCCGCGCCGCAGCTTGGAGCTGGATGGCCCCTCCGCCGATCTCACCCTGCACACCACCACGCCTGTCTTCTACGTTCGCCTGGGCGACGAAGACCCGGAGATCGCGCGTAAGCGCCTCTCGCTGCTGAAGCTTACCCCCAGGGCCAGGTCCGCTCCATCTTCACCTTCAAAGCCAACGCCTTCGGCGGAAACCCGTCACCAGACCGAGGTGCCTGCCACAAAATCCGATACTTCGGATGCGCGCCTCGTAGAGATGCGACCGCTTGCGCCGCTTGCGCCCGGAGAGTACGCCGTCGCCTTTCTGCCCGCCAGTCAGGCGGATTCCCCCGGCGTTGTCTACGACTTCACCATCGCGAAGTAGGCCGCCTTACGGCGGCCTCTCCTCTCCAGCACTCCGCAACTAGCAACCACGCCCTAGCACACCGAGGGGTCCCCCGCCTCACACCGTTTCACCGTAATCGTGATCTGCTCCCTCGGCTCCAGCAGCCCGTGCCGCGTCTCCTCCCGCGCCAGCTCCTTCAGGTCTCCCGCCGCCAGCACCGTATAGTTTGACCCGCACGAGGCGGCCAGGCTCTCGCGATAGAGGTGCGCCATGCACCCCACCATCCGCTCCGCCATCGACGCATAGCTGCTCCGGCCCGGAAACCGCACCACGCCATCCCGGCCCGTCAACGTCTGCTCCAGGTGGTCCCGCCGCTCAATGGACGTGTTCCTCCACAGCTCACTCACCCCTGTGTCCGCCAGCGGCCGGTTAAACTCGTCCACCAGCCGAACCTCCACCGCCGGTGCCACTCTCACCGGCAGCGGAACAAACAGCAGCAGCAGCATCAGCAGGAGAAATCCCCAGCCGAAAAAAGCCGTTCGCGTCAGCATGCAATGCAGCCTAACCCAGCCCGCCCGGGTCGACCAATAACAGAATTCTCGCCCTCGATCAGGTCCCCGATCAGGCCACCTGATCCGGGATCGCTCCTCCGGCATACCCTCCGCATCAGCTTCCGCGCCTCACTCCGTGCAGCCCGCCTCCGCTCTTAGGTAGAATCGATTCTGATGACGAACCTTCACCGCCTCCTTGCGGCTGCCGCTCTCCTCTTCCTCCCCCTTGGCGCGCAGGCGCAGTTCGCCGGCCCGCAGTCGGCGCCCACCACGCCGGTCCACAATCCGCGGGCGCTTCGCCCGCCCGCCGGCGCGCGCGTTGCCATTCTCGAGTTTGAAGACATGGAGTGCCCCGACTGTGCCGCCGCCAATCCGCTGCTCAAAGAGGCCGCCGAGAAGTACCATATCCCCTGGGTCCGCCGCGACTTCCCGCTGCCCTTTCACACCTGGAGCTTTGACGCCGCCGTCGACGCCCGCTGGTTCGACACTAAGGGCAAGAAAATCGGCGACGACTTCCGCGATGCCGTTTTCGCCAACCAGCGCAGCATCCGCACGCAGGACGACCTGCGCGCCTTCGCCCAGAAGTTCGCCTCCGACCACAGTCTCGCCTTCCCCTTCGTCGTCGACCCGCAGGGCAAACTGGCCGCAGCCGTCAAGTCAGACGTGGACCTTGGCCAGAGCATCGGCGTGGAACACACGCCCACCATCTGGGTCGTCACCAGCAAGACGAGCGGCGTTCCGTTCGTAGAGGTCGTGGACCGCAACCGCCTTTATGAGCTCATCGACCAGGCAC
>CAYQYM010000003.1:0-20771 GCA_964421715.1 uncultured Acidipila sp. | reverse complement strand
GTGCTGGTGGACAGTCACGGCCGGGAAGTGGGACGGCTGGGCACCGAGCACGCAAAGCCCGGGCAAAGCCTGAAGCTGACCATCGACATCGATGTCCAGCGCGCGGCGGAGAACGCGCTGGGCGAACGCAACGGCGCAGTGATTGCAATCGATCCGCACACCGGCGAGGTGCTGGCCCTGGTCAGCCGGCCCACCTTTGACCCGAACGCGTTTGCCGTGAAGATTGGCCGCGAGGACTGGAACAAGCTCATCACGGACCCGAACCATCCGCTGCTGGATAAGGCCATCCAGGCGCAGCTCGCGCCGGGCTCGACCTTCAAAATCATCATGTCGCTGGCCGGGCTAGAGGAGCGCATTGCGCAGAACCTGCGCGTGAACTGCACCGGCGGCGCGAACTTTTACGGCCATTACTTCCGCTGCTGGGTCCACGGCGGCCACGGTGCGGTGGATATCACGAAGGGCATCTACCAGTCCTGCGACGTCTTCTTCTACACGCTTGCAGAACGGCTTGGCATTGAAAAGATCGCCTATTGGGCGCACCAGCTTGGCCTTGGTTATAAGACGGGCATCGACCTGCCGAACGAGGTTGCCGGCACCATGCCCTCTGAGCAGTGGAAGATGAAGAACTTCCACCAGAAATGGTATGCCGGAGAGACGATCTCGGTTGGCATCGGGCAGGGGGCGGTGGCCGCCACACCGGTGCAGATGGTCCGCGCGCTGGCCGGCATCGCCTCCGGTGGAGTGATGAAACGGCCGCACGTAGTCTTCCCGGACGAGCTGCCGCCGGAGTATCAGAAGGCCATCGCCGATTCCTTTCCCGGCTCCGGGGATGCGTCCATCAACATCAGCCCGGAGAGCTGGGAGACGATCACCGACGCAATGGCGCAGGTGATGAGCCCGGCAGGCACGGACCCGAGCGCGCACCTGGAGGGCATCGACTTTGCCGGAAAGACGGGCAGCGCGCAGACCATGTCCAATGCGCTGGCCGCGCGCATGGGCCACAGCAAGTCCGTGGGAGATAACGCGTGGTTTGTGGGTTTTTCCCCGCGCCGGAACCCGGACATCGCGGTCTGCATCCTGTTTGAGGCCGGCGAGCACGGCAAGCTGGCCGGTCGCCTCGCGGCCCAGGTCATCGAGGCTTACGTAAACAAGCAGCGCCGGCTGCACAACAACCTGGTCGCGGTGAAACGGGTGGAGAAGATCGAGGCCGCGGCCGTGTGGTCTGACCCGGAGCACCCGGACGAACTGGGCGGTAAGCCGGTGCCGGGACAGCCCGGCATGCGCGCCGGGCATTTTGACGTTGCGTCCACAAATGCGTCTGCGAGGGTGGTGGCAGGCAGCGTGGCGCCCCGGCCGAAGCCGCTGCAGGGCGCCAGCATAACGGCGGAAGCTGCTCTCCCGCGCGCCTCCCGTCCATGACACAGAGACGGACACAGCGAGAGCAGACTGCCTCCCCGCGCCGCTTCTGCGCGGCGGCCTCAATCCGGATTGCCATCCTGAACCTCAGGGGACGCCTGTGAAAGAGCACACAATCTAGATGCGCCGCTTCCTCTCCCTCCGCGACTTTGACTGGACCCTGCTCGGCTTTGTCCTGATCCTCTCCGTGATCTCGATCCTTGAGATCTACAGCGCCACGCTGCACACCAAGTTCGCGGGTTTTGAGCGGATGCAGGTCTTCTGGCTAATGGGCGGACTCTTTGCCATGTTTGTGATGTCGCTGATTGACTATCACCGGCTGCTTGACATCATTCACTGGCTCTACGGATTTTGCGTCGTCTCGCTCGTGGCCGTGCTGGCGGTGGGCACCAAGGTGCTGGGTGCGCGGCGGTGGATCAAGCTGCCGGGCGGCATCCACTTTCAACCGTCGGAATGGGTCAAGCTGGTGCTGATTGTTGCCGTGGCGCGCTACTTCACCAGCCTGGAGGGCCGTGACCTCACCTGGAAGGACATTTTCAAAGGGATGGCGCTGGTCGCCGTACCCATGCTGCTGGTGCTCAAGCAGCCCGATCTCGGCACATCGCTCACCTACTTTCCGGTGCTGCTGTGCGGGCTGTTTCTGGGTGGCATTGACTGGAAGAAGGCGGCGATTATCACGGTGGTGGCGGTGGTGGCGGTCGGTTCCATCTGGGCCAGCGGCAAGGTGCTCAAGCCTTACCAGAAGGCGCGGCTTACCAGTTTTCTCAATCCAGACAACGATCCCAGGGGCTCTGGATACCAGATTCGCCAGTCGCTGATTGCCGTGGGCGATGGCGGCGTCTTTGGCCGTGGAGCGACCAAGGGTACGCAGACCCAGGGCGACTTTCTACCCATTCCGTATACAGATTTCATCTTTGCCGCCTTCTGTGAAGAGCACGGCTTTATCGGCGCTACGTTCGTGCTGCTGCTATACTTTTTGGTATTGATGCGTTTGATCCAAAACGCTCAAACTGCAGCAGATTTGCCCGGAACGTTTGTTGTGATGGGCGTCGTTGCCGTGTTGATCTTCCAGATTGCGGTGAATATCGGGATGGTGGTCGGGCTGATGCCGGTAACCGGAATCCCGCTGCCGCTGATGAGTTACGGAGGATCATCGGTGCTGTTCACGTTCCTGGCCCTGGGCATGGTGATGAATGTCCGCATGAGCCGGTTCGTGAACTAAGAGTTCGGAGGCAAGTAGGCCTCAGCGCAGCGCGCGAGGCCAGTGAACGAAGTTTGTATCCGTTGAAGATTTCACCATTAACCGGCCGGGCAGAAACACCCGCCGGGGCAGGACCAGGAATGAGCGCGTTGAGACGGGTAACGGCCCCGCCTATTCGACAGGTTGAAGCGGTCACAGAGTCTCCGTGCGCGGAATCGCTCCCGATAGAGAATCGTCCCCAAAACATAACCGGATCGCTGCGCGGGGCTCCGCCTGGCCAATGGCCGCGTGTGCCGCTGCCCGGGGTTCGCTGCGCGGGGCCACCTCTCTTTCGTCGCTCTCAGTCCTCCCTGGCTGGCGGGTAGTCTGCCTCGGCTATGCCGGACACGCCCGAAAGGCCGCCGGCAGGAGAGGCAAGCATGGCAAAGGAAATTTGCATTTCGACCACACCGCATGAGACGCGGCTGGCCATTCTCGAGAACGATCAGCTCTCGGAGATCTACTACGAGCGTGAGAACGAGTACACGCTCGCCGGCTCCATCTACAAGGGCCGCGTAACGCGAGTGCTGCCGGGCATGCAGTCGGCCTTCGTTGACATCGGCCTTGAGCGCGACGCGTTTCTCTACGTCACCGACTTTCTTGAGGAGCAGGAAGACTCAGCCGACTTTGAGCGCGTGGCCGAGCCTCGCCAGCAGAAGGGGCGCCGCGAGCAGAGGGCGGAGGGCCGCATCGAGGGCCGTCCGGAGGGGCATTTCGACGCGAGGTCCGAGGCCAGGGTTGACGCACACGCCGAGCAGGCGGCACCACGCACAGTGGAGTCTTCCTCAGAGGAGGACCAGCAGGAGGAGGGCGCACCCTCAGGCACGCGCCGCTGGCGTGGCCGCCGCGGCCGCCGCCGTGGTGGTCTACGCGGCCAGCAGGAACGGCATGAGCCCGTCACCGAGCAGGTAGAGGGCGGCGCGCCTGTCGCCGGTCCCATTGATTCGCTGGAGGCAGTGGCTGAGGCTATCATCGCTGAGCCCATCGCGCTGCCCGAGCGTGGTGCTCCTGGCGGAGTTCCTGCGCGGCACCTGCCCGGCGCGCAGACTCCGATTGTGCTGCCCGGGGAATCGCTTTCAAAGTATGGTGGCAAGCCCGTCCTCGCCGACGCGCCGACAAAGTCCGCACAGGAGGCAAAACCGGCGCGGCCGGTGAACTACGTCGCCCCCAAGCCCTCCACGCTGGTTGAAGTTGCGCCTACATGGGACGGCGGAGCTCTGCTGCCCGGGGAGACTCTCTCGCGCTATCGCGGAGCAAAGCCAGTCGTAGAGACGCAGGCTCTCGTTGCCCCAGCGCCTGCAGCGCAGGCCGCAGCAGAGGAGGAAACACAGCCGCCGGTCAGCGTTGCCGCAGCCACAGAGGGTGCGCCCGTTACAATCCATGCGCCAGTGCCGTTGGTGCACGAGCCTGCGGACACCCTGTCCAGCGGAATGCATGTCACGCGCGCGCGCAATGATGCTCCCGCTGTGCCGCAAGAGCCGGCCGCTCGGCCCGAACCGGTGGCCTCGCACGGGGCGCCAGTGCACCAGCCGCAAGCTGCAGGCGAGCCACATGCCGAAGGAGACATGCCCGACTATGAGCCCGAGAGCGGCTCAGCCTCGTTCCGCATCGACCCGGTGCCACCGAGTGAGTTCCGCTTGTGGGGAGGCGGCAATAGTAGCCACACCGAGAAGCCGGCAGCCCCGGACGCCCCTCAGGCAGGGAACGCTGTAGCTGAAACTGCACCCTCGACAATGAATGAGAGCGGTGCTGAAAGCTATAAAGAGACCCCCGGGCAGGCCTTCGCCGTCGAGGCCGAAGAGCATACGCCAACTAACGCGGCGCTGATGGCGGCGCCCCCCATGATGGACGAAAGTTCTGCGGTGCTCGAAGACGTGCATGGGTTTGCCCCCGGGGTCGGTGAGTTGACCGAAGAGGAGATCGACGAGGAGGAGTACGACTTCGATCAACTGCATGCGCATCCGGACGAGCACGATATCGAGGAGCTCGAAGAGGAGACCCTGGAGCACCAGGGGGGCACGGAGCTGGGTGAGATGGTGCGCGAGTCGCACCTGAACCAGCGCCTGAGCTTTGGCCCGGACGGAGTCCTGGCCAAGCCGGTACTAGAGACGGGGGAAGTTGCCGCCGACCTGGAGGACAGCGATAACCACGCGGAGCACGAGGAGGACGGCGCCGTGACCGGCCTGCTGGACATCGAGGAAGAAAGCGGCGAAGAGGAGGAAGAAGGCGAGGCTATAGCCCAGCCCGGCCGGCGCGAGCCGCGCAGCGACCGCCGTGGCGTCCGCCGCGGCCGTGGCGGCAACCGCCGTGGCGGCCCGGGCCGCCGCGCATCGGCGCAGTTGAGCGACCTGCCCGTCATCAGTGAGCTGCTCAAGCAGGGTCAGGAGATCCTGGTCCAGATTGCCAAGGAGCCCATCGCGAAGAAGGGCGCCCGCATCACCAGCCACATTGCGCTGCCAGGCCGGTTCCTGGTCTTTATGCCCACCGTGAACCACGTGGGCGTCTCGCGCAAGATCTCCTCCGACGAGGAACGCCAGCGGCTGAAGCGCATCCTGATCAGCGAGAAGGGAGAGGCGTCCGGCGGTTTCATTGTTCGCACGGCGGCAGCCACGGCCAGCGAAGACGATCTGCGGGCGGACATCCGCTTCCTGATCGGCCTGTGGAACGACATCAAGCAGCGTTCGGATGCGGGCAAGGCTCCGGCACTGATCTATCACGATCTGAACCTCGTCGAGCGCATCCTGCGCGACCAGGTCAGCGACAACTTCTCGACCATCTGGGTGGACAGCGAGGTTGAGTACGAGCGCATCGTTCGCTTCCTGAATCGCTTCCAGCCCGAGCTGGTACGACGCGTGAAGCTCTACACCAAGGAGACGCCGCTGTTTGAGCAGTTCGGCATCCAGGAGGAGATCACCAGGGCGCTGAAGTCCAAGGTCTGGCTGAAATCCGGCGGCTCGATCGTCATCAACCAGACGGAGGCGCTGGTCGCCATCGACATCAACACCGGAAAATACGTCGGCAAAACGGCGCGGCTTGAGGACACGATCCTCAAGACGAATCTCGACGCGATTCCCGAGATCGTACGGCAGATTCGCCTTCGCGACCTGGGCGGCATCATTGTGATCGACTTCATCGACATGGATGACCGCCGCAATCGGCAGAAGGTGATGCAGGCGCTTGAAGAGGAGCTGAAGAACGACCGGGCGCCCTCAAAGGTGCTGCAGTTCAACGATTTTGGACTCGTTGCCATCACCCGCAAGCGCGTCAAGCAGTCGCTGGAACGCACGCTGAGCGTCCCGTGCGAAATCTGCTCCGGGACCGGCATGGTGAAGTCTCCGACGACGGTAGCCAATGAGATTTACATCGAGATGCGCAAGATGCAGAGGCACCTGGAGCGCCACGATGTGCTGCTGCGCGTCAACCCCGAGGTGGTGAAGACGCTCAAAGCGAACAATGCACGCTGGCTGAACGAGCTCGAGGAGATGACCGGTAAGACGATCATTGTCAAGAGCGATCCGACGCTGCACCCGGAGCAGTTCGACATTCACTAGGAGTGTCGCGCCCCGCATCTTTCATCGCGTGCAATCCGCGGGCGCGTGAGTGTGCTCTCGGACACACGCGGAGTTTCCGCAACTCTCTGCGATGCAACATCTTTTCGCGAGTCTTTTGCGTCTATGCAGTGTTGATCAACATGTGGCGGCCGCTGGCCTGACCACCGCAACCATCTTTAGCAGAAAGAAGACAGAGGGAATCACAACATGAA
The DNA here is from genome assembly GCA_964421715.1 of uncultured Acidipila sp. Classification (GTDB taxonomy): domain Bacteria; phylum Acidobacteriota; class Terriglobia; order Terriglobales; family Acidobacteriaceae; genus CAYQYM01. Next base: position 14,352 of record CAYQYM010000003.1, on the reverse strand, counting down.
TCGCAACCCTGTACGGTTCTCGCTTCGCGTCGCATTCGCACTCTCCGCGCTGGGGCTTCTGGCAGCCGCGCCGTCTGCCTTGGCGCAGCAGCTGCGCAACTACTCGAGCTCAGCCGAGTACAAGACGCTGCTCAGCAACGAGGATATCGATGGCGCCACCCTGGCGGCGGACCCCTCCCCCTCGCCAAAGCCGCAGTACGGGCAGACGAACTCGACCTATCCGAAGTATCAATCGCGCTTCAGCCACCTTGCGTTTCTTGCAGGCGGTGGATTTAACACGCCTATCGCAAACACGGGCCGATACAGCACCTGGGGTGGAAATCTGCGCGCGGGCGCAGGCTGGAACTTCTCCTCCCACTTCGGTTTGCTGGCTGAGTTTGAGTTCAACAGGGACAAGCTGACGGGGGCGGCACTGGCCCAGTCCGGAGCGCCGGGCGGACACATCAATACCTACGGCATCACCCTTGACCCGATTCTCTACTTCCGCACACAGGCGAAGAGCAGTATCTACCTGACCGGCGGCGGCGGCTGGTACCACAAGAGCACCATCTACACCGCGCCCGTTCCGGTTACCTATTGTAACTATTACGGCTTCTGTGGCAGCGGCTATCAGAACCAGACCATCGCCTCCTTCGGGCAGAATGCAGGCGGCATGAACATCGGTGCCGGTTTAACTTTCAAGGTCTTCGAGCCGGACAGCCGGGCCAAGCTCTTCACCGAAGCGCGCTACGAGTGGATGGACTTCCCATCCAGCACGCCGATTGCTCCGCGCCAGGGCACGACGGCGATTGTGCCGGTGACTATCGGCATCCGCTTTTAACATCCTGCAAGGCGGAGCAGCGAGGCCCGGCTGAGAATGCCGGGCCTTCTTCGTCAGCGAGGCCGCAGGCTGGCCAGGAACTCCACCGGACCGCGCGTGTTCAGCACGTCCTGCCTGGTGAGCCACGCGCGCCGTAGTTGCTTCACGCCGTAACGCATTTTTTCCAGGTGGCTGGTGTGGTGCGCGTCCGTACTGATGACGATTTTGCAGCCCAGTTCGCGCGCGTGCCGCAGATCGCGGTCGCAGAGGTCCAGCCGGTCGGGGTAGGCGTTGTGCTCGACGGCGACTCCGAGCTCCGCCGCCCGCCTCAGGACGGAGGACAGGTCCAGTTCGTAAGCCTCGCGCCGCAGCAGCAGGCGGCCAGTCGGATGACCCAGGATGCGAACATATGGATTCTCGAGGGCCCGCAGCACGCGTTCGGTCATCTGCTCGCGCGGCTGCTTGAAGAGCGAGTGCACGCTGGCGATCACCACGTCCATCTGGCCCAGCACCTCGTTTGAGAGGTCCATCTCGCCATCGCCGAGAATGTCCACCTCGATGCCGGTGAAGATGCGGATGCGGCCATCGAGCTCCTGCTCGACCTCGCGAATGCGGGCGAGGTGCGCCAGCGCGCGCGCATCGTCCAGCCCGTTGGTCATGGCCAGGTTCTTTGAGTGGTCTGTAATGGCGATGTACTCGTAGCCGCGTGCGATGGCGGCCTCTGCCATCTCCCGGATGGAATTGCGTCCGTCCGTTGCGAGGGTGTGCATGTGAACATCGCCGCGAATGTCCCCAAGGCCGATGAGGTGCGGCAGCCGGTGCTGCTCGGCTGCTTCGATCTCCCCGTTATTCTCGCGCAGCTCGGGCGGTATCCAGTCCATGCCGAGGGCGTTGTAGATGTCTTCTTCGCTCGCACCCGCAACGGGGGTGCCGTCTTCCACGCGGGCCAGCGCGTATTCGCTCAGCGTATAGCCGAGCTTGAGCGCGCGTTGACGCACCGTGACGTTGTGCATCTTGGAGCCGGTGAAGTACTGGAGCGCCGCGCCATAGCTGGTTGTGGGCAGCAGGCGCACATCCACCTGCAGGCCGCTGCGCAGCTTGAAGCTGACCTTGTTCTGACCCCGGGCCAGCAGCTCGAACAACGGCGGATACGCCGCTGTGTACTCGACCACTGCGGCGACCACGTCGGGCTCGCACGCGGGACCGGTCACCAGCAGGTCCAGGTCGCCAACCGTCTCGCGGCCGCGGCGCAGGGAGCCGGCCGGGGTGATGCGCGTAATGCCCGGAAAGGCCGCAAGGTAGGCGGTTAGCTTCTCGGCCGCCACCTCGGCCTCCTCCATCAGAAAGCGGTCGCTGTTCTTCCTGTAGTCTTCAATTCCGCGCTTGAGCTTTTCAATCTGCCTTCCGCCCATGCGGGGCAGCGTCGCGAGCCGCCCGGACGAGATGGCCTGCTCCAGCTCGGCAATGGAACTGACCTGCAGCGCGTCCCAGAAGAGAGCGACCGACCTGGGACCCATCCCCGGCAGGCGCAGCAGCTCCAGCATGCCGGGCCGGTAGGTTTTAAGCAGTTCATCACGAAGCGGCAGCGAGCCGGTGGCCTGGAGCTCGCGGATGTTCGCCGCCATGCCCTTGCCGATGCCTGGAATTGCCTGCAGCTGTTTGGGGTCGTCGGCAATTGCGCTGAGCTGTAGACCGGTAGACTCGACAGCCTCGGCAGCGCGGCGGTAGGAGCGGATGCGGAAGGGATCGCCGCCGCTTATCTCCAGCAGGTCGGCCGTCTCGGCCAGCATCTGCGCCATCGTGCGATTATCCATGCGCTACCGATTACAACAGAAAACCCAGTCCGTTCGCTGGACTGGGTTTTCTCGCACTACGCCTGGAGTTTAGGGTCCAGGGACTCTGCGGAATGTCTGCGTCAGGCAATTTCGCGCAGCCGGATCACCTGGTCAGCCTGGAGTCCTTTCTGGCCCTGGACAATGTCAAATTCTACTTCGTCGCCCTCTTTGAGGCTCTTGTAGCCTTCAATTTGGATCGCGCTGTAATGGACGAAAACGTCTGGCCCATCGTCGCGCCCAATGAAACCATAACCCTTTGCGTTGTTGAACCACTTGACCTTACCTGTGTATTGAGCCACGTACTCGAACCTTCCTTAATAGCAGATCGAGGTTGGGGGGACCCAACCTGCTGCGTGTAAAGACGCGGCTTCCGTGTGTTGGGGTTTTCCTGCGATTGCTGGCACCTCGCTCCAGGGCTGCCCCGGCGAGCAAAATTTTTCCCCACTGGCCAGCTATCGCTCGGTGTGAAAGAGCAGAAACCCCGCCATCAGGATGGCGAGCACCAGCAGGATTGCCAGCGTGGCTCCCAGGGTCCTGACCAGGTGTGTCAGCGATTTCACGTCTTCCACCAGCTCGGAATGTTCGAGCGCATTGCGCTCGGCTGCCTCGCGCATACGCGTGATTTGTTCTTCTACACGACGCATTTGCACGGTCTGGTCCTGCAACTGCAGGCGCACCTCGCGGGTATCACGATGGATCTCCGCCTGGAGCGCACTGACGGTGTGCTCCAGCTCGGTGGTGGCTGGAGCAGCCGGCTGCGGGTTACGATCAAGCATAGGCAGCAACTGAGCGCCGACCCGCGCCACCGGGTGCTCAAAGAATTGCAGCGCGCCGGATACTACCGGAATCAGGCCTCGGAGCATCCCCAGTCCCTGCGAGAGGTGCGAGCGCGCCGATGGGGGCTCCGGGCGAACTATGCGCTCGCTCTCTGGCGAAGGCTGTGCATCCAGAGGCGGAGGCAGGGCCTCAGCCACGGCATCGAGCGCGACAGGAAGCTGCACCGGTGGTGCGGGTTTCTCCGGTAGCGATCTTTCCCGAGCCGGCCTTTCCTGGGTAGCGAGTGCAATCAATCTGTCAATCTGCGACTTGTGCGCCTGCGAGGGCGGCTGGGCTGCTTCCGGCAGAGCCGCGCGCATGGCAGGAGACGCCGCCGGTAGCGGTTCGTTTGCCTTCTCTACCTTCTCCGGCTCACGCAGGGTTTCCGATACTCTTCCCCTGACAAACGGGGGAGGCTCCGGCGGACGGGCGCTCTTGCGGGGACCCGCCTGCGGGTCGGAGAGGCTCTCCGCCAGGCCGGGGTAAGCATCCGTGAACGGAGCGCGGCGGGCTTTAGGCTTATCGTCTGCCATGGAACCAAATATGACATAGTCCTCTGGCTGGTGCCGACGAAAGAGGGAGCGCAGCATTTTCCTCATCGACGTGGCCCGGTCTTGACGGTCGCAGCGCTGTTCGCCCCACCCGGCGGGGTACCCTGCCGCAACGCGTGCACTACGACGCGCAGCATCTCTTCTTCCGGGGCCGGCTTCCCGGTCCAGATCTCAAACTGGCGCGCGCCCTGGTGAATGAACATCTCCACTCCCGTAATCACCGGCAGACCTCTTTCCCGGGCCATGCGCAGCAGCGGTGTCTCGATCGGGTTGTAGACCAGGTCGTAGACAAGGCGCGTATTGAGATCCTTCGCATCGAAAATGCTCGACGGCTTTACGCCTGCCATGCCGGCCGGGGTGGCGTTAATCATTACGTCAAAGCTCATCTTCTGTAATTGCTCGTGGCGTACGGACTTCGCCCTGGCCTGCCGTGCGAGCTTCTGGGCGGCCTCGTGCGTCCGATTCATCACGAAGATCTCGGCACCTTTCTCCTTCAGCCCGAAGATGGCGGCGCGCGCCGCACCTCCCGCGCCGGCCACCAGCACGCGCGCGCCCTTCAGGTTGAGGCGTTTTTCAAGCGGCCGCACCACGGCGGCCACATCGGTATTGAAGCCGAAGAGACGGCCATCCTGCGAGCGGACAATCGTGTTCGACGCCCCCACCTTCTCCGAGAGCGGGTCGGTCTTCTCCAGGTGTTTCAGGATTTCCTGCTTGAGCGGCATGGTTACAGCCAGCCCGTGCAGCGGCACTTCATGGACGAGCTTGAGCAGGTCGTTCAGCTTGCTCGTCTGCAGGGCCAGGAAGACCGCGTTTACCGTCTCACGCCGGAACGCGGTGTTCAGCATGAGCGGAGAAAGCGAGTGCTTCACCGGGTTGCCGGCCACTCCGTAGACGCGGGTGGCGGCATCGAGCTGGTCAATGCGATAGGTCTCGGCCAGCGTGCGCGCCGCGATCTGCCCCGGGCCTGTCTCTTCCCCGGCATGCGCGGCGGCAAAGGTGAAGACGCTGCCTGCGCGCAGCCCGAGCACGCGGCTGATAATGCCCTGCTCCCCCATGCAGATGCCGATCACGCTCGACGCATCACGCGTCCGCTCCAGAAGGCGCATCAAGGCCACGTTGTCTGAGAGGGATTTGGCGGTGGAGACGATCTTGATGAACTCGGGATGGAAGGGAAGGATGCGGTCGTAGATGCCGTCCAGGTCCTTGGTCGCGGCAAAGTCGTGGTAGCTGATGATGAGCGCGGCGCCTGCCGACCGCAGCGTCTGAAGCTGGCCCTTTTTCATCGCCTCGACGGTCTGCAGCTCCACGTCGACGATGTGACAGCCAGCGGCGGCGGCCTTATCCAGCACCTCGAGTTCCGCCGTTATGCTGCCTTTGAACTTGCCTCCGCAGGCGGCGCGCCGGCAGGTGGCGATGGCCGTGGCGGCTCCGTTGCTGTGGAGAAACCTGCGAATCATGGGTAGCGCCAGCAGCGGCTTGGGAAGGTAGTCAAGCCGGAACTCCAGGAAGGAGTTCTCACGCAGAGCGGCTTCGGCATTCGCCAGCAGTTCCGCCGGTGTTGCGCCGGTGATGGCAACGCACACCTTGCCGATGCGGGCGCGGACCTGCGCACGAGTGGCCGGCTGCGGGGCTTGCAGGGTCGTCTTCATGGGTGCAATTGCGGCATCTTACCGGCTGCCCGCTCGCGATGCAACCATTTCCCAATGGGTAAATACATCGCCTCTTCCGCCGTGCCTCCCGCCTGCTCCGTCGGAGCTCGATGAAAATCCAGAGTGACGCGTGTTCCTGCTGAAAATTTCGCATCGTATGGTCTGAAGCACGTTAACTAGGTAGTTAACTAGCTTCCGGCGGACGACCGGCGGCATGAATTACCCCAAAAAAGGTGGATGAAAAATGGCAAATATCAATGATGCGAATCAGACGGAGCGCCTGGGCGCGGACACGCAGATCGTAGTAGGTCTCTTCGACAGCGGTGACGATGCCCATCGCGCAATCAACGAACTGAAGCAGAGCGGCTTCCGGTCCAGCCAGATCGGCGCGGCATTCCGCAGCTCGAGCGCGGGCAGCGCAAGCGCGGTTGGGTCTGGTCTGGGAACCGGTTCGGGCAGCTACGGCAGCACCAGTGTCCCGCCCGCAACCGGCAGCTTTCACGAGGGCACAGGCTCCGGCACATCCCACACCAGCGCGCACGGACATAGCTGGTGGGACAAGCTCAAGGACCTCTTCGAAGGCGACTCGGACGACACCGCCCGCAGCAGCAGCAAGTCCACGGGCGCAAACTTTGAGAACAGCACCAGCACGAACTACGGCACCGGCGAGGGCCACCTGGCCACCTACGGCAACAGCCCCTTCGGCAACGACCGCAACGATTACGACTACGACTACCAGAGCTCCGAGTTTGAGGGTTCGCTGACCGGCGCGGGCCTGCCGCAGGATCGCGCGCGCAGTCTCGTTCGCCAGCTCGGCCCGCAGGGCGCCATCGTGACCGTCAGCGGCGGACGCAGCCAGGACGCGGAAGACATCCTGGCACGCAACAACGGCCGGGTGCGCTTTGAAGACACCGCGAATGACTACGCCGATTACAGCCCGCAGACGAGCACGGGCAGCAGCAGCGCACCTTCTTATACGAGTGGTTCGCAGCAGGGCAATGTCACCCCGGGCAATGAGCTCTCTACCACCAATCGCATCCAGCTCTTTGGCGAGATGCTGCGCGTTCACAAGGACCGCATCAGCCGCGGAGAGGTCCGCATGCGCAAGGAGGTCATCACCGAGACGCAGGCGATCGAGGTGCCCGTCACCCGCGAGGAACTCGTAATGGAGCGCATCCCCGTGACCGATCGCACGCCCGCTGCCAACGCCAGCTTCGGCCAGGAGGGCGAAATCCGCATCCCCCTCACAGAAGAGCAGGTAAGGGTGGACAAGCAGCCCTACGTGCGTGAAGAGGTGGTGGTCGGCAAGCGCGAGGTCACCGGGACCGAAGCCGTGGACGACCAGGTGCGCCATGAAGAGCTGCGCGTGGAGGACAGCACGAATACCTCTGCCGCCGCAGGCAACCGCGGCGTGAGCAGCGACCTGACCGGCAGCGACCGGGACGTGACCGACCGCAACCTGACCGACCGCAACGAAAGGAAGAGCGCTTAGCGCATAGCCATGCGAAACATGCTTCGCAGCATACTCGTGCCGGCAGCAGCGGTGTGGTGCGCCGCTGCGCCGGCCATGGCTGTGCCGGGTCTTACGATGCAGGATCCGGCTGGAACTACCGCTCAGCAGCAGGGCAACAACAGGTCCGATGTCGAGATCACGCGCGAGATCCGCCGGGCCATCGTTAAAGACAAATCGCTCTCCGTAGCGGCACATAATGTCACCATCGTGACGCATCAGGGCAGGGTCACGCTGAAGGGCAAGGTCAAGTCGGAACAGGAGAAGCAGACCTTAGAGAGCACGGCGGCCGGTATCGCCGGAGCCAGCAACGTTAAAGACTCATTAACCGTGGCGCAGTAGCGCTCAGAAGAAGAAGTGACATGGCAGGATATGCTGTCTTTGGCATCTACACGACGAGGCGGGCAATCGAGGATGCCGTAACCGCGCTCCGCGACGCCAGCTTCCGGTCATCGGATATCTCGATTCTTGCGCCGGAAAACCTAGGGGATCTGCGCGACATTGCAACGGTGAAGACGACGAAGGCGCCCGAGGGCACGGTGACCGGCGCAACGTCGGGCGCGGTGGTGGGCGGCGTCCTGGGCTGGATCGTCGGCATCGGCGCACTGGCGATTCCGGGCCTCGGTCCGCTGGTGGCCGCCGGTCCCATCATGGCGGCTCTGGCCGGCGTGGCCGCGGGGGGCACGGTGGGCGGCATCACCGGCGCGCTGGTCGGCCTCGGCGTTCCCGAGTTCGAGGCGAAGCGCTATGAGAGCCGCGTGCAGAAGGGAGGCGCGCTGCTGTCAGTGCATGCTGACAACCACGAGTGGATCGAGCGCGCACGCGACATCATGAAGCGCACCGGCGCAGAGGATGTAAGCTCTGCGTCAGAGAGCCGGGCCGCGTAGCCGATTCGCTTTGCGGGAAAAGAGAGGCCGCCCTGGGCCGGCCTCTCTAATGTGGGAACGGGCCGATGCGACCGGGCGACCGCCATTCAGCTCTTCAGCATCGGGCGAATGTGCAGCTCGCGCAGTTGCTGTTCGCTGACCGGCGTCGGCGCATCGACCATCAGGTCAATTGCTCGTGCCGTCTTGGGAAATGCGATGACCTCGCGCAGGCTGCCTGCGCCTGCCAGCAGCATCACCAACCGATCCAGCCCAAGCGCGATGCCACCGTGCGGCGGCGTGCCATACTCGAGCGCTTCGAGGAAAAATCCGAAGCGCGCGCGGGCCTCTTCGTCGCTCATGCCGAGGGCACGGAAGATAGCCTGCTGCACACTCTTCTGGTGAATACGGATCGAACCGGAGCCGAGCTCGATGCCGTTCATCGCCAGGTCATAGTACCGTGCGCGCACGCTGGCCGGGTCCGATTCTAGCCGGTCCATGTCGCTCTCATGCGGCGAGGTGAAGGGATGGTGCGACGGCATCCAGCGCTTCGCCTCCTCGTCAAACTCGAACATGGGAAAGTCGGTGACCCAGATGGGACGGAATGCCGCGGAGCCATCCACAAGACGGGTCTCGCGTTCCGGCGAGGAGACGGCCTGGTCTGTGATGGCGAAGGCCTGGTGGCGATCTTCGTACTTGCGGGCGAGCTCGACGCGCAGGTTTCCCGCCGCGGAGTAGACGGCGATCTCGCGCTCTGAGAGCCGTCCGGGTGTCTTCGTATCGCTGGCCTGGATGTGTACGGAAGCGTCGCCGGCGACCAGCAACAGCAAATCCTCAGGCGCGGCGCCGGCAAGCTCACGCACCTTGGCGACTGCCGCAGGAAAGGACTTCTCCAGCCGCTTGAGGTCGTCAATCAGCTTGGCGCCGCGCCGTACGTCGAACAGTGGGCGATTGTCGTCGCGCTCCTTGCGGGAGAGCTCCCCCACGTTGGGCACGCGCACCGCTACAACCGGCAGCGCCGTGTTGATCGCCAGCGTCTCCAGGTCCGTTGCCGCAAAGGCCTCCTTCACGTCCGTCAGGCCGGGCAGGCGCAGATCCGGCTTGTCGATGCCGAAACGGCGCATCGCCTCGTCATAGGTAATCTGCGGAAAGGGCGTGGGCAGGGCGATGCCGACCGCGGCAAAGGCAGCCGCGAGACATCCCTCCACTACGCCGAAGATGCTCTCCTGCTGCGGGAAGGACATCTCCAGGTCAATCTGGGTGAACTCTGGCTGGCGGTCCGCGCGAAGGTCTTCGTCGCGGAAGCATCGTGCAATCTGGAAGTAGCGGTCAAAGCCGGAGATCATCAGGATCTGTTTAAAGAGCTGCGGAGACTGCGGCAGCGCGTAAAAGCTGCCTGGGTGTACGCGGCTGGGCACCAGGTAATCGCGCGCGCCCTCTGGAGTGGAGCGCGTCATAAAGGGTGTCTCCACTTCGTAGAAGCCGTGTGCAGAAAGATACTGCCGCACTGCCAGTGCTATCCTGTGGCGCACGGCGAAGTTGTGCTGCATCGCGGGGCGGCGCAGGTCAAGGTAGCGGTACTTCAGCCGCAGCTCTTCGTTGCCGATGGCATCTTCGGCGGGCGAAAACGGCGGTGTCTTCGCGTCGTTCAGGATGCGCAGCTCGCGGGCGACGACCTCGACTTCGCCGGTCGGCATCTTCGGGTTGACTGCCGCGCTGCCGCGCAGCCGCACCTTTCCGACCGCCGCAATCACGTACTCCGGCCGCGCCTGCTCGGCCCTGGCATGTGCCTCCGCGCCGAGGTCCTTGTCGAGCACCACCTGCGTCACCCCGGTGCGGTCTCTCAGGTCGAGGAAGATGACATTGCCATGATCGCGCCTGCGATTGACCCAGCCGAGCAGAACAACATCCTTGCCCGCGTCAGAGGCGCGAAGCTCGCCGCAGGTGTCAGTGCGCTGCAGTGTTCCAAGAAGATCGAGCACAGTGGATTCCTGTCTTTGCGTCATTCAGTTTCGTTCGTTCGCAGAGGCGTCTTACAAGATGCGGCAGCACGCAGCTATAGCGGAAGTGGGCGGCGGAGCCGTTCCGCACCCCTCCGGACTAGAGCTCTGCCGTGGGCACTTTTTTCTGTTCGCCGGTGCGGAAGTCCTTCACCGTCAGAATACCGGAGGAGAGCTCATCTTCTCCGAAGAGGATGATCCGGCTCGCGAGCTTATTCCCAATGTCAAACGACTTCTTCAACCGAAAGCTGCCTTCGCCGAGCTCGACCCGCAGGCCCTTGCGCCGCAGTGCGCGCGCCAGCGCGAGGGCGGGTGCGTTCAGGGCTTCGCCGAGCGGCGCCAGGAAGTAGTCGGCCAGGGACGGCGGCGGCTGCTCCTGCGCGGCGAGCGTTAGCACCAGGCGGTCCTCGCCCATGGCAAAGCCGATGCCCGGCGCGCGCGGTCCGCCCAGCATCTCTGACAAGCCGTCGTAGCGGCCGCCGCCCAGCAGTGCGTTCTGCGCGCCCAGTCCGCCATGCGTGAACTCAAACGTGGTCCGGGTGTAGTAGTCCAGCCCGCGCACGAGACGCGGGTTTATCTCGTAGGCGACGCCGCAGGCCTCCAGCGCCGCGCATACCGCTGCGAAGTGCGCCTTTGATTCATCATCGAGGAAGTCTGCAATCTTTGGCAGGGCGTCGATGATCGGCTGGTCTCCCGGCACCTTGCAGTCCAGCACGCGCAGCGGATTGGTCTCCGCGCGCCGCTGGCAGTCCGGGCACATCTGCGCTGCCTTGTCCTTGAGCGCCTCACGCAGCGCGGCGACAAAGCGCGGGCGGTCCGAGGCAGAGCCCACCGAGTTGATGGCAAGCGTCCAGCCTGCAATGCCGAGCTCGTTGAGCAGCGTGGCCAGCATCTCCAGCACCTCGGCATCGCGCAGTGGCGACTCGGACCCCGCGCTCGGCGGCCCAATGACCTCCGCGCCGATCTGGAAGAACTGGCGGTAGCGGCCCTTCTGCGGGCGTTCCCGGCGGAACTGCGGTCCGATGTAGAAGAGCTTCTGCAGCAGGCCCGTCTCGCCCAGCCTGTGCTCGATGTAGGCGCGCACCACGCCGGCCGTGTTCTCGGGCCGAAGCGTGAGCGATTGCGCCTTCTCGGACTGCGCGCGCGGGCGGTCCTCCCAGGTGTACATCTCCTTGGAGACGATGTCGGTCTCCTCGCCCACGCCGCGGGCAAAGAGCTGCGTGTCCTCGTAGATGGGCGTGCGAATCTCACCGAAGTTGTAGCGGGCAAAGACGCGCCGCGCCGTCTCCTCGATGCGATTCCAGAGTGCGGTCTCCGGCGGCAGCAGGTCGCGGGTGCCTCGTACTGCTTTTATCGTGCTCATTGGTGTCAGATATCCACGATAACAGCCTTGCCGCGGGCTGCCGATACGGCCCGCGGCAGGGATGGTCCAGGGCGGTCAAGCAATGGCGAGGTGCATGGGCCGCACGACCCGTTTCAGGGTGGCAAACCGCCGCTCTCCCGGAACATCCCACCCATGTGGCCGCTGTCCTCAGAGCTGTTTTCGGATACCTGCTGCTGGTTTTCATGCTGCGGATTGTGGGCCGTCGGCCTGGCCAGCAGATGACTCCATTTGAGTTCGTGCTTATCTTCTTCTCGGGCGGACTGGCGCTCACGTTCATGGTTGCCGATGACGAATCGCTGACCAACGCGCTAAGCCAGATCACCGCCGTGGTGCTCACTCATTACGCCATCGCGTGGCTCAAAGCACGCTCGAATGTCGTGGGCCGGGTGGTGGATGGCACACCGCTCATCCTGCTCGAACACGGTCGCTGGCGCACGGAGACGATGAAGAACCAGCGCATCGTTCTGGCGGATGTGATGGCTGCCCTCCGTAGTGAAGGGCTGCAGCGGCTGGACCAGGTGGAGTACGCCGTGCTCGAGCGGAACGGCGAGATCAGCATCATCCAGGCGGACGAAAGATGATCGGCAGCGGAGAACAGGAGCGCAGCAGTGGACATTCCCACAACCGAAGTCAAGGACACGGTTCCGAAGATCAATAACGAGATCGCCGTAGGGGAGGACCTCGCCTTCCAGCGCCGCTGGTGGAAGTTTGAAAAGATCATCTGGATCGTGCTTACGCTGCTGCTTGTGCTCGATGTGGCCGGCGTCTTTGGGCGCGGGCCCGCGGCCAATGCTCATCGGGTGACTCCCGGAGGCATGATGGATATTCGCTACCAGCGCGTGGAGCGGTTTGGGACCCCGGCCCAGATGACAATTCACTTCAGCCCGTCTGCCATTCAGAATGGAGCCGTGCAACTCTGGGTAAGCGACCAGCTGGTTGCCTCGCTCGGCAACCAGCTGGTCATTCCCGAACCGGAGCGGTCGCAGATCGGCCAGGGCGGCATCCTCTACACGTTTCCCGCTACCGCGGACGGAGCCATTGTGCAGTTCTCCCTCAAGCCGAGCAAGGTTGGCGTGTTCAAGCTGCAGCTCGCACTTGACCATGGCGAGCATACTTCGCTTGATATCGTGGTGATGCCGTGAGCACGCTGGTTCATGCCGTGGTCGGGTACTTCTACCTGCTGCTCACCATTCGCATCATGGCTCGACGCCCGGGCGCGCAGCTTACGCTTTATGAGTTCGTGCTGGTGTTCCTGGTGGGCGGCATCATCATCCTGACCACGGTGGGTAATGACAAGTCCGTGACCAACTGCGTGATGGCCATCATCACCATCTGCCTGCTGCACCGGCTCGTCTCCGCGGTGACGCAGCGCTGGCCCAGGGTCGGCCACATTATCAACGGAAGGCCGGTAGTGCTGATGACCGACGGCAACTGGAACATCGAAGCCATGCAGCATATGAGAATCGCAGACACGGATGTGATGGCGGCTGCGCGCGGTTCGGGGCTCAAGAGCCTGTCCGATGTGAAATACGCGGTGCTCGAGCGCAATGGCGACATCAGCATCATCCGGCGCCAGCAGGATGCCTGAGTGCGGGATAGAGATTCGAGATCGTCCGGCGGGAGAATCGTGGTACCGTGCCAGTCAACTGGTCTGAGGAGGGCCACTCGCCCGTGACACAACCACCCCTGCCGCCGCCCGTCATCGTCGTTGCACCGGCCAAAAGTGTTGGCATTTCGCTGCTGCTTACCTTCTTCTTCGGCCCGCTGGGCATGCTCTACAGCACCGTTCCAGGGGCGCTCATCATGCTTGTGGTGTCCGTCGTCGTCGGGTTTGTAACTTTCGGCTTCGGCCTGCTGGTGACGCACCCTATCTGCATGATCTGGGGCGCTGTCTCGGCTCATCGCTTCAACCAGCGGATGCTGGCGGCCTCACGCGTTTAGGGCGCTCTGCCTGGCGTCCGCACGGGCTCACGCCTGGAGCGTGGCGAAGAAATCCTTCATGCGCGTGAGACCCTCATCCACGCTCTCGTGGCTCACGGCGTAGCTCAGGCGGATGTGCTGCTGCGTGCCGAAAGCCTCGCCCGGAACGGTGACCACGTGCGCCTCGTGCAGCAGGCGTGCTGCAAGCTCGAGTGCGGTGCCCGCGCCCGGCTTGCCGAGATAGGACGAGACGTTCGGGTAGACGTAAAAGGCGCCCTCCGGCACAGTGCAGGTGATGCCCGGGATCTCGGAAAGCCGCGCAAGAATGCGGTCCCGCAGCCGCACATAGTCGGCGCGCATCTCGGTGACACACTCCTGCGAGCCGCTCAGTGCCGCCACGGCGGCCTTCTGCACAAAGTGCGCGGTAGAGGAGGTGGACTGGCTCTGCAGCTTGTTCATTGCCGAGATGATCGGCTTCGGCGCGAGCGCATAGCCCGCGCGCCAGCCCGTCATGGCGTAGGTCTTCGAGAGCGAGCCGAGAATGACGATGTGCTCCTTCGCGTCCTGGAAGGAGCCGCCGCTGACCAGCCTGCCGTCAAACTGCAGGTAGACGTAGCACTCGTCCAGCAGCAGGTAGATGCCGCGGCTGTGCGCCAGGTGAACGATGCGTTCCAGGTCTTCAGGCGAGACGACCGAGCCTGCCGGATTCGACGGCGAGTTGAGGATGATGATCTTGGTGCGCGGCGTAAGCGCCCTTTCGATTGCATCCGCGGTGATGCGAAAGTTTTCTGCCTCGCTCGTCTCAAGGTAGACGACCTTGCCGCCCGCGTACTGGATGATGTCCTTGTAAGAGACCCAGTAGGGAACCGGCAGCACGACCTCATCGCCATGCTCCACGAGCACCTGGATGGCGTTGAAGAGCGCCAGCTTGCCGCCGGTGGTAAAGACTGCCTCTTCCGGAGAATAGTCCGAGCCGAAGTCGCAGGCGTGCCGCTCTACAATGGCCTTGCGCACCTCTGGTATGC
>CAYQYM010000002.1:0-21212 GCA_964421715.1 uncultured Acidipila sp. | reverse complement strand
CGCCCTGCACCGCGCCGTTCATGGGAGCGGCCATTGGCTATGCACTCGCGCACTCTCCCCAGGTGAGCTTTGCTGTCTTCACCGCGCTGGCGCTCGGCCTGGCTGCGCCGTACCTGCTGCTGGCCTACCAGCCGGCCTGGATCCGGCTGCTGCCCCGGCCCGGAGCCTGGATGGAGGTGCTCAAGCAGGCGACGTCGGTGCCCGTCTTCGGCACTGTGATCTGGCTGGCCTGGCTGTTTGGCCAGTCCGCCGGAGTGAATGCACTGGCCGCATTGCTGGCCGGGTTTCTGGTTCTGGCCGTGGCCGGTTGGGTGCTTGGCCGCTGGCCCGCGCGCCGGGCCGGCACGGCAGCGGCGCTGCTGCTCGCCGCCTTCGGTGTTGCGCTGCCGCTGGTGGCAGTGTCGCGATCCGCCGCGCCCGTGCAGGCCGCTGCCTCCCCGAGGGAGACGCGCTGGCAGCCCTTCACCCCAGAGATTGTGGGCCGGCTCCGCGCGCAGGGCAAGCCCGTCTTCGTTGACTTCACGGCCAGCTGGTGCCTGAGCTGCCAGGTAAACGAGCGCGTTGTGCTGGACCGTGAAGATGTGCAGCAGGCGCTTAGGAAGAACGGCGTCGCGCTGGTCCGCGCCGATTGGACGCGGCATGACGCGACAATTGCACAGGCCTTGAGCGAGCTGGGCCGCAGCGGCGTCCCGACGTATGTCTTCTATCCGGCAGACCCGGCACGCGCGCCGAAGCTGCTGCCCGAGGTGCTGACGCCCGGGCTGGTTATCGACGCGGCCGCCAGCGCGGCCCGGTAGGCGAAGAGCCTGAGCCCCTCGCCTCAATCCCGCCGGATGTTCTCGCCGAGTACGCGGTTCAAACAAACAGCGGTGCAAGCACCAGGGTGACAGTGGCCAGCAGCTTGATTAGGACGTGGAGCGACGGGCCCGCGGTATCCTTGAACGGATCGCCAACCGTGTCGCCGACGACCGCGGCCTTATGCGCCTCGCTGCGCTTGCCGCCATAGGCCCCGGTTTCGATGTACTTTTTGGCGTTATCCCACGCGCCGCCGCCGTTGTTCATCAGCATGGCCAGCAGGATACCGCTGATGGTACCTACCATGAGCAGGGCGGCTACAGCCTCCGCGCCGCCCAGGTTCAGCAGTGCGCCATGGATGCGCGGTGCATCGGCGGCCTCGCTGATGCGGAAGCCCGTGCTGAAGTGCCGAAACAGGATGCCGACGACGAGCGGCAGGCAGACGGCAAGCGCGCCCGGAAGGATCATCTCCTTGAGAGCTGCGCCGGTCACGATGCCCACGCAGCGGCCGTAGTCGGGCAGCGAGGTGCCCTCCATGATGCCGGGGTTTTCACGGAACTGCTTGCGCACGTCTTCAATCACGGTCTGCGCCGCGCGGCCCACTGCCTTGATTGCCATGGAAGAGAAGAGGTAGGTCAGCATCGCGCCCAGCAGCGCGCCAACAAAGACGGGCACCGATGCAAGGTTCACGTTCGAAAAGCTCCAGGTGGGGGAAAGCGTCTCTCCCGCAGCGGCGAGCCGCTTGGCCACAATGTCGTGGATGGCCTCAAGATACGCCGAGAACAGCAGGAAAGCGGCGAGCGATGCCGAACCGATGGCATAGCCCTTTGTGAGCGCCTTGGTGGTGTTGCCCGCTGCGTCCAGCTTGTCGGTCTTTTCGCGCACGGCCTCCGGCTGGTTGCTCATCTCGATGATGCCGCCGGCGTTGTCCGTGATGGGCCCGAAGGTGTCCATCGCAAGGATGTAGCCCGCCGCGGAGAGCATGCCCATGGTGGCGATAGCGGTGCCGTAGATGCCCTTGGCATAGTTGGAGACGTCAGCCACGTCCGACAGCCCCATCACGCCGAAGTAATAGCTCAGCAAAAGCGCCGCGCTGATCACGATGACCGGCAGCGCGGGCGTCTCCATGCCAATGGCGAGGCCGCTGATGATATTGGTGGCCGGGCCGGTAAGCGAGGCCTGCGCGATGGAGCGGACCGGGCGGAAGCGTGTCTCGGTGTAGTACTCGGTGATCCGGACAAACAGGAAGGACGTGACGATACCGCAGATGCCGCAGCCCAGCAGCCACCACCGCGCGCCCAGCATGTAATAGACGGCAACGGCGAAGCCCGCCAGCGCCAGCAAAGAGGTGACGTAATAGCCCCGGTTGAGCGCGTGCATCGGGTCTTCCGTCTCCTTGCTGCGCACGATGGCCACGCCGATCATGCTCGCGATGAGGTTGATGGCCTGCACAATGAGCGGAAAAAGAATGCCCTTGATGCCGAAGACAGGATAGAGCGCGGAGCCGAGAATCATGGCGCCGACGTTTTCCGCCGCGGTGGACTCAAAGATGTCTGCTCCGCGGCCGGCGCAGTCGCCGACATTATCACCGACCAGGTCCGCGATTACGGCAGGGTTGCGGGGGTCGTCTTCCGGGATGCCAGCTTCGACCTTGCCGACGAGGTCCGCACCTACATCCGCGGCCTTGGTGTAGATGCCGCCGCCGAGCTGGGCAAACAGCGCGACCAGCGAGGCTCCAAACCCGAAGCCGACAAGCTGGTAGGGCGTCTGCTGCGGATGCTTGAGCCCTCCGAAGGCGAGGAAGAGCACGCCGACGCCGAGCAGCGACAGCGCAATGACGATCATGCCGGTGACCGCGCCGCCGCGCAGGGCGATCTGCAGGGAACGGCCCAGGCTGGTGCGCGCCGCCGAGGCGGTGCGGATGTTGGCGCGTATGGAGACGGACATGCCGGTCTGGCCGGAGAGCGCCGAGCAGGCAGCCCCGATCAGGAAGCTGATGACGACTTTATTCGCCAGCGGCGCAGTGAAGGGCGAAACGCGGTACCCGAGGTAAAGAATGACGGCCAGCGCTACGGCGATCAGCGCAATGGTGCCATACTGCCGCCGCATAAAGGCCTCTGCCCCCATGCGGATGGCGTCCGAGATGCGCCGCATATCCGGCGTTCCTGTATCGGCGCCGAGCACGGAGCGAGAGAAGAGGAGCGCGGCCAGCAGACCCAAAACGCCGACAACGAGCGCGATCCATAGATAAAGACTGTCATTACCGGCTGCACCGGTGTCAGTCATCTGCCAAAGGCAGACGGCCACAGGGGAAAACGCCATTAAGAATCCTCCAGGTAAGCACAACCGTACGCACAGCAACGCCGCAGGTCATTGGACCCGGCATTCCGGCAGATACACTTCGCAGTAAAACGCGCCATTAGAGCATGAGGTGAAAACGATGGTCAATCGGCTGCCAGCCCTCACCGATTTTTATTACCAGCGCTGCCAAATGCACTTCCAAGACGATACAATCTGAGGTCACTCGGCGAAAACCACCGGGCGGCAGATTCAGGTGAGGACGCACGATGGTTCAAACTGCACTCCCCGTCGCGGAGAAAGCTTTTGCACAGGCCGGGAACTCCGCCGCCACGCCCGCTGCACCGGCAAACCTTACGCACGAGCAATTCATCGAGGCCTACCGGCTGATGTACCTCTCGCGCCGGGTGGACGACCGCGAAATCCTGCTGAAGCGCCAGCAGAAGATATTCTTCCAGATCTCCTGCGCCGGGCACGAAGCCCTGCTGGTGGCGGCCGGCTTCGCGCTGCGCCCGGCTTATGACTGGTTCTTTCCCTACTATCGCGACCGCGCACTCTGCCTCACCCTGGGCAATACCGCAGAAGAGATGCTGCTGCAGGGCGTGGGCGCCGCGGCAGACCCGGCGAGCGGAGGACGCCAGATGCCCTCGCACTGGGGCAACCAGCGGCTGAACATCGTCTCCCAGTCCTCCTCCACCTCGACGCAGATGCTGCATGCCGTGGGCTGCGCAGAGGCAGGCCGTTACTTCTCGCGGCATCCCGAGGCCGCCGCCACGCATGCGGGCGACTACCGCGCGTACAAGCACATTCATTTCCACGGCGACGAGGTCGTCTACGCCTCGCTGGGCGAAGGCTCGACCAGCCAGGGCGAGTTCTGGGAGGCGCTCAGCTCGGCCTCGAACCTCAAGCTGCCCGTCCTTTTTGTGGTGGAGGACAACGGCTATGCTATCTCCGTGCCGGTAGAGGTAAACACGCCGGGCGGCAATATCTCGCGCCTGGTGGCCAACTTCCCCAACTTCTACTTCGCCGAGGTAGACGGCACCGACCTGGCAGAGAGCTATGCAGCCTTTGCCGCAGCAACGGCACACTGCCGCGCCGGCAAAGGTCCGGCGCTGGTGCATGGACACGTCATTCGGCCCTACTCGCATTCTCTGTCTGACGACGAGCGGCTCTACCGGCCTGAGAGCGAACGCAACGCCGACGCGCTGCGTGACCCCATCCACAAGCTGCAGATGCGGCTGCTGCGCGAGGGCATTCTGGACGCGGAAGGTATCAACCGCCTGGAGCGCCAGGTGGACGAAGAGGTTCGCGTTGCGGCGGACCACGCGCTGCGCGCGCCGTTTCCGGAGCTTGCCTCCATTCCGCGGCACGTCTACTCGGAAGACTTTGACCCTGCGAGCCCGGCCCTCGTCACGACGCCGGAGAGGACCGACAACACCGAGCGCACCATGGCCGACCTGATCAACGCCTGCCTGCGGGACGAGATGCGCCGCGATCCGCGCATCGTGGTCTACGGCGAGGACGTGGCAGACTGCAGCCGCGAGGAATACCTGGCCAGGGGCGAGGTGAAGGGCAAGGGCGGCGTATTTAAGCTGACAGCCGGGCTGCAGAGTGAGTTCGGCCCGGACCGCGTGTTCAATTCGCCGCTGGCGGAGGCCAGCATCGTGGGCCGCGCCGTGGGCTACGCCGTGCGCGGAATCAAGCCGGTAGTAGAGGTACAGTTCTTTGACTACATCTGGCCCGCTATGCCCCAGCTGCGCAACGAACTGAGCCTGATGCGCTGGCGCTCGAACGGTGCGTTCTCCGCGCCCGTTGTGGTTCGCGTTGCCATTGGTGGCTACCTCACCGGCGGCTCCGTCTATCACTCGCAATGCGGGGAGAGCATCTTTACCCACACGCCGGGGCTGCGCGTCGTCTTTCCGTCGAATGCACTCGACGCAAACGGCCTGCTGCGCACGGCCATCCGCTGCGACGACCCGGTGCTCTTCCTGGAACACAAGCGCCTCTATCGCGAGACCTATGGGCGCGCCGCCTATCCGGGGCCCGACTACACCATACCGTTCGGAAAGGCCAACCGCGTGCGCGAGGGCGCGGATGTGACGCTCATCACCTATGGCGCCGTGGTGCCCCGCGCGCTGCAGGCGGCGCAGCGAGCGCAGCGCGAGCACGGCATTGAGACCGAGATATTAGACCTGCGCACGCTGGTGCCGTTTGACTGGGAGGCGATTGCCGAATCGGTAAAAAAGACGAGCCGCGTGATCGTTGCCCATGAGGACATGCTCAGCTTCGGATACGGCGCGGAGATCGCCGCGCGCATCGCCGATGAGCTGTTCAGTGATCTCGATGCGCCTGTGCGCCGCGTAGCCGCACGGGACACCTTCGTGGCCTACCAGCCGGTGCTGGAGGACGCCATTCTGCCGCAGCCGGACGATATCTACCGGGCCATCACGGAGCTGCGCCGCTATTAGCGGCGCAGCAGGGCTGCCAGCGATACACGGCGGCCTTCCCGTTCGCGCGGCCTGCTAAATTGTCTAGTAATGAGCCGCCACAGCCAAACGTATCGCGTGCTCTACGTGGGCGCGCTCAACCCCGGCCAGACCGCTGGCTATCGTGCGCATGCGATACGGGATCTCGGGCATGAGGTCATCCCCTTCAACACGCAGGAGCATGGCCCGCGCAAACGCCTACACATTGCCGCGGCCAGCCGTTACCCTGCCGGTCCGCTGGTCGCAGGCGTAAATGCGCGGCTGCGGGCTGCCATTCGCGAGCACCGGCCCACCATCGTCTGGTTTGACAAGCCGGTTTATTTCACGCCCAAGACAGCTCTCTTCGCCCGGTCCTCCGGCGCGTTTACGATCTGCTTCAACCAGGACAATCCATTTGGTCCACGCAACGACGGTTGCTGGCTGCAGGTGAAGAAGACCATTCCGCTCTTCGACCTGCACTGCCTGGTGCGCGATGCCGATGTTCGCCGCTACGCGGAGTGGAAGCTGCCGTTTGTGAAGATCCAGTTCAGTTTTGAGCCGCGCCTGCATTATCCGCCGCCTGAGGGCTGGAGCGACGCGGAGCGCGACCGCGAAGTTTCCTATATCGGCAGCCCCTACGAGGACCGGCCGGATTTTCTTGCCAAATTGGCCGAGTGCCACCAGGTCCCCATTACCGTTGCCGGACCTAGTTGGTCTAAAGTCAGGCTTCCAGAAACACTGCAGCTCTATGTGCGGGAGGGCTACCTTGCTGGTAATGCCTACCGGGAGGCCATCTGGCGGTCAAAGATAAACCTCTCCTTCGTGACGCATCTGAACGAAGACGACGTGGCTCATAAAGCCTTTGAGATTGCCGCCTGCCAGGGATTTCTGCTTGCCGTGCGCACGCCTGGCCATCTTGCCTGCTTCAAAGAGGACGAGGAGGCCGTCTTCTTCTCCACGGTGGAGGAGTGCGCGCAGAAGGCCCGCTACTATCTCGATCATCCAGCAGAACGCGAGGCCATCGCGCAGCGCGGGCGTGAACGTGCCGTTGCCTCCGGGTATGACAACCTGACGCAGTTGCGCACAATTTTCAATGCTGTCGACGCGCGTCTCGATCCAGCATCAAAGTAGATGCCCGGAGGATGCTGAGGTATCATCAGGGCAACACCCGCGAGCACGCCTACATTCATCTGTCCCTGCCCACATTGAGGCACAGGGCCCAGGAGGACTTCTACATGGTCAAGCCCGTCTCCATCGCCGTCGTCGGTTCCGGCTACGTTGGCCTGGTCGCTGCTGCCTGTTTCGCTGAGATGGGCCACACGGTGGTGTGCGTCGACAATGACGAAACCAAGGTGAAGGTGTTGCGCGAGGGCGGCGTGCCCATTCACGAGGACTACCTGCCCGAGCTGCTCAGCCGCCATCGCGCCAACAAGGTCACCTTTACCACGGACCTGCGCGGCGCCACCCAGAATGCGCAGGTGATCTTCATCGCTGTGGGCACGCCGCAGAGCAAGACCGGCAGCGCGGACCTCTCTTATGTGGACGCAGTGGCGAGCGAGATCGCACGTTCGATGAACGACTACAAGGTCATCGTCGAGAAGAGCACGGTGCCGGTCTACACCAACGAATGGATTCGCCGCGTGGTGGAGCGCAACGGCGTGCCGCGCGAGATGTTTGACGTGGCTTCGAACCCCGAGTTTCTGCGCGAGGGCTCCGCCGTCGTGGATTTTCTACACGCAGACCGCGTGGTCGTTGGCACGGATAGCGGGCGCGCAGCCGAGCTGCTGGACGCAATCTACGAGCCGCTCACCTCCGGCAGCTATTACAGCTCGCCGCATGCGGTGCCAGGCAGCCGCTCTGAGAGCGATCCTCCGCCTATGCTCCAGACTTCTACCAAGGCGGCTGAGCTCATCAAGCACGCCTCGAATGCGTTTCTTGCCATGAAGATTTCGTTCATCAACGTGGTGGCGAATATCTGCGAGGCGGTCGGTGCGGATGTCGAAGAGGTATCGCGCGGCATGGGCATGGATACGCGCATCGGCCCCAGGTTTCTCAAGGCCGGCATCGGTTACGGTGGCTCGTGTTTTCCGAAAGATGTCGCCGCCTTCCGCTATGTCGCCGAGCAGATCGGCGTCGACTTCGGCCTGCTGCACGAGGTGGAAAAGATCAACGCGGAGCAGAGGCAGCGCTTCTTCCAGAAGATTCGCGCAGCGCTCTGGACCTTTCGCGGCAAGCGCATCGGCGTGCTCGGCCTGGCCTTCAAGGGCGGCACGGATGATATCCGCGAATCGCCTGCGCTTGAGATCATCGAACTGCTGCTGAAGGAGGGTTGCACCGTAAGCGCCTACGACCCGGCAGCCATGGATCGCACGCGCGAGGTTCTGCCGCCGGGTCCGAGCATGCGCTACGTCCACGATGCCTATACCGCCGCAGACGACGCGGACGCGCTGCTGATTCTTACCGACTGGCAGGAGTTCGCCGAGCTTGACCTGGACCGGCTGCACTACACGCTGCGCTACCCCATCGTCATCGACGGCAGGAATCTCTATGACCCATCACAGATGACGGTGCACGGCTTCACCTATTTCAGCGTAGGCCGGCAGCTCTCTCCGCAATCGAAGGACGTGGCAAGCGCC
This sequence comes from uncultured Acidipila sp., assembly GCA_964421715.1. GTDB lineage: Bacteria > Acidobacteriota > Terriglobia > Terriglobales > Acidobacteriaceae > CAYQYM01. Next base: position 13,018 of record CAYQYM010000002.1, on the reverse strand, counting down.
CAGCGTCTGCCCTAGGCTGCCAATCTGGTACAAGCGCTGGCCCGCCTATTCGAGGTCGTCGCCCTCTGCTGCCGCGGGGACGCCGCCGTTGCGGCGCATGCGCAGGTAGCCCTGAATGAAGGGTTCAAGGTAGCCATCGAGCACGCGGTCCACGTCACCCACCTCCACCTTGGTGCGGTGGTCCTTGGCGATACGATAGGGCTGCAACACGTAGGAGCGAATCTGCGAACCGAAGTTGATGTCGAGCTTCGAATCTTCGAGCTTCTTGCTCTCTGCGCGCTTTTTTTCCAGCTCGTATTCATAGAGCCGGGAACGCAGCATCTTCATCGCCTTCTCACGGTTCTTGTGCTGGGAGCGCTCATTCTGGCACTGCACGACAATGCCGGTGGGAATGTGCGTTATGCGCACGGCCGAGTCCGTCGTGTTGACGTGCTGGCCGCCCTTGCCGCCGGAGCGGTAGGTGTCCGTGCGAATTTCCTCGGGCTTGATGTCAATCTCGATGGAGTCGTCAATTTCAGGTGAAACAAAAACAGAGGCGAACGAGGTGTGGCGGCGCTTGGCCTGGTCGAACGGCGAGATGCGCACCAGTCGGTGCACGCCTGTCTCTCCGCCAAGCAGGCCATAGGCGTACTCGCCGGCGATGGTGAAGGTGGCGGACTTAATGCCCGCCTCTTCCCCGTCCTGGTAATCATTCATCTCGGTCTTGAAGCCCTGCTGCTCCGCCCAGCGCAGATACATCCGCATCAGCATCTCAGCCCAGTCCTGGCTCTCGGTGCCGCCCGCGCCGGGGTGCACGGTCACGATGGCATTGAGTGGATCTGTCTCCGCGGAGAGCATAGTGCGCTCTTCAAGCTTGTCGGCAAACTCCGCCAGCGACCTGATCTCACGGCCCAGGTCTTCTTCCACCGGCTCGCCTTCCGCCGCGAGGTCGAAGTAGGCCTGCACGTCCTGCGAGCGGCGCTCCAGCTCGGCATCGTCTGCCAGCAGCGCATCGATGCGCTTGCGATCGCGCATGAGAGGCTGGGATATTTGAGAATTTGACCACGCAGCAGGGTCGGAGAGTTTGTCTTCTATCTGCTTCAGCTCGCGGCGCAGGCGCGCCGGGTCAAAGATACTCCCGCAGGTCGCGGACTTTTTCCCGCACGGGAGTGTAGGCGAATTCTAATTCGTTCAACACCGGGCTTCAGACCTGTCTTTTCACAGAAGATTGGCGCACGGCAGCGCGAACTGCGCGTGCAGCGGCCACAAGGCTGATTATCACACAGAGCCATGCGAACAGGTCTCCATAGCGCGTGTAGAAGGTGAGCCCGTCGCGAAAGCCGTAATGGACGGCGAGGGAGGTAAGCACGTGTCGCGGCGCGCTTTGTGTCACGCGGCCAAGAGGGTCAATGGCGGCGGTCACGCCGGAGTTCGTATCCCGCAGCAGCCAGCGGCGATTTTCAATCGCGCGCATGCGCGCCATGTTCAGGTGCTGCCACGGTGCGCTGGTGTCCCCATACCAGGCGTCGTCCGAGATGTTGACGAACACCTCGGCCCCGGAGAGCGCGAAGTGGCGCACCTCGTCGGCAAAGATGGATTCATAGCAGATAAAGATGCCGTAGCTGTGGCCGCCGGAGAAGAAGACGCGGCGATACTTTCCTCGGGCAAAATCACTCACGTTCTGCGTGAGATGACCGGCAAAGGAGAACACGTCGGCGTAGGGCACGTACTCGCCAAAAGGAACCAGGTGAATTTTGTCATAGCGGCCGAGATAGCTGCCGTCCGGCGCAAAGAACGACGCGGCGTTGTAGAACTCGGTGCCGGTGCGGGTCTGGTCCACTGCGATATTGCCCGCAACCACTGCGGAGTGCTGGCTGCGCGCCAGGGAACTGGCAAGCTGCTGAAAGCGGGGATCCTTTTCTCGGAAGGGCGACGGCGCCTCTGGCCAGGCAATCAGGCGAATCGGCTGTGGCGCATCGCAGCGCGGGAGGATAAGAGGCTGGCGCGTGTTCGTGGACCCAGGCCCCTGCGGAGGCATGCCCGCGTAGTAAGGCGTGCAGGGCCGGACGCTAAGCTGGAGGAACTCGGCGGTCCGCGCATCCCACTCCGGGCCTATCCATTGATTGTCCTGGTCTACGTCAAGATTCTCCTGGAGCAGCACCGCTGTGCTGGAGGCGGACGAGGGAGCAACGCGGACGAAAGACCCAAGCTGCAGCAGGAGCGCCGTGAGCACCGCACCGGTGCCGAGGCGAATCCTGTGGTGGACGCTGTGCGCAACGCCGGCTGCCGCCAGCGCCGCGTTGACCCCGGCCAGTACAAAGCTGATGCCGTAGACGCCGGTCCATGGAGCGAGGCGAGTGAGCAGCAGATTGTCCACCTGTGAGTAGCCGAGCTGGTCCCATGGCACGTTGGTGATGTGAGCCGCAGCGTACTCGGTGGCGACCCAGAAGGCGGGAGCGAGTACGAGCGCTATCCAGCGGCCAAGCGCCATGCGCGCCAACGCCACCAGCGCGGCGAACAGCGCAAAGTAGAGGCCCAGGATCAGGCTGAACAGCAGCAGGATCGCGGCCGAGGTAGCCGCGCCCAGGTTGCCGTAGATGTGCATGGTGGCATAGATCCAATAGCAGTTCAGCAGGTACCACAGCACCCCGGCGCTGTAGCCAGCCACCGCCGAGCGGCGCAGGTCTGCCTGGCTGATGCAGTAGACGAGCAGCGGCACCAGCGCGAGCCACGCAACGGCACCGCGCCAGGGCGGAAGAGGCCCGGCAACAGGGAACGGCAGATTGAGCAGCACAGCCGTAATAGCGCCCGCCAGGACAGCTCTGACGGCGCCGCCGCGACCTGCCGTGGCTTCAGGGGCTGCCGTGGGTGGAATGGCGCGTAACTGCATCGGGCTGAGTCTAACAAAACCGGTTCGCAGTACAATGAATGCATGATGTACCTCGCGAGGATCGGCATTCATCTTCTCGAGCTTCTCTTTTTTACAGGAGTCCTCGGCTCCTCCATCGTGGTCGTCATCAGTTTTGTGGAGGACCTGCACGATCTCTTCGGCTCTGAGTAAATACCCGAAGCGCGTTGACGCTTCCGCTTTACGGACTTAAACTCAGCCGTGGGCGCTGGGGACGAGAGTCCCTCGAATTCCCCCTCATTCATGTCAGCCGGACAAACTTTCACCGCTCCGCAAAACACCCGGGTACGGCTCGTTGTAGCGTCCTCCGTGATGCTCACGTTCATCTCCTTCTGGCGCGCTGCGGCAGTGGTGCTGAACGACCTTGGGTCATCGGCCTTCTACGCCGGGGGCATTTCGGAAGAGGCGGTGGGCAAATCTGCGCCGTGGTTCATCCTCGGTGTCATGCTCTTCTCGTTTGCCGTGCGCGCGGTCTACGTGGAGAGCTGCTCGATGTTCACGCGCGGCGGCGTCTACCGCGTGGTGAAAGAGGCGCTGGGCGGCACGTTTGCCAAGCTGAGCGTCTCCGCGCTGATGTTCGACTACATACTCACAGGGCCTATCTCGGGCGTCTCCGCAGGCCAGTACATTACGGGCCTGCTGAACGAGCTGATGAACGTGGGCGCGCACCACGGTTGGCTGCCGCTGGCCCTGCTGGCCACCGAACATACGGCGCGGCAGCTACCCGTTAACGAGACCTCGGCCTTCTTCTGCGCCGGGGTAACAATCTATTACTGGTGGCAGAACATCAAGGGTATCGAGGAGTCGACGGACAAGGCCCTCGAGGTGATGAAGATCACCACTGTCATGGTGGTGCTGCTGCTGGGCTGGGGCATCTTTTCGGCTCTGCATCGTGGAGCGCACCTGCCTCCCCTGCCCTTCGCCTCCAACCTCCACTTCACGAAAGACTCCCTCGGCTTCCTCGCCGGAAGCAAGCTGGCCGCGTCCCTCGGCCTGTTCGGCATCCTCATGGCGTTTGGCCACTCCGTGCTCGCCATGAGCGGCGAAGAGACACTGGCGCAGGTCAACCGCGAGATCGAGCATCCGAAGCTAAAAAACCTGAAGCGCGCCGCGATCGTCATCGCCATCTACAGCTTCGTGTTTACCGGCATCGTCTCGCTGCTCGCCGTCATGCTGATCCCCGATGCCGTACGCATTCCGGTCTACCGCGATAACCTCATCGCCGGGCTGGCCATGTACATGGTGGGGCCGCTCACGCTGCGTATCGTCTTCCGCGTGTTCGTCGTGATCGTCGGCTTCCTGATTCTTTCCGGCGCGATCAACACGTCGATTATCGGTTCCACTGGCGTGCTGATGCGCATTGCCGAAGACGGCGTGCTGACGGACTGGTTCCGCAAGCCGCACAGGAAGTTCGGCACCAGTTACCGCATTGTGAATCTTGTCACGGCGCTCCAGCTCTTCACCATCATTGCCAGCCGCGGCAACGTGATCGCACTGGGCGAGGCATATGCCTTTGGCGTGATCTGGAGCTTCACGTTCAACTCGCTGGCCATGCTGGTGCTGCGCTGGAAGTACAAGGGCGAGCGCGGCTGGAAGGTTCCCATCAATATACGCATCGGCCGGATGGAGCTGCCGGTCGGCCTGTTCTGCGTCTTCCTGGTGCTCTTCTCGACAGCGGTGGTGAATCTCTTCACGAAGAGCGTGGCCACCGAAAGCGGCGTCGCGTTCGCTGCTGCTTTTTTCGCGATCTTTACCTACTCTGAGCGGCGCAACCGGCACCGGCACGCGATCTCCGAGCTGCAGATGAAGGAGCACTTCCAGCTCGAGCATCCGGAGACGATCGGGCGAGAGGCGCTGGCCATCCAGCCCGGCGCGGTACTGGTCACGATGCGCGACGCCGCCAATCCGTTCGCGCTCAAGTGGGCGCTCTCCCGCACGAACACCGATGAGCAGGATGTGGTGGTGCTGACCGCGCGCATGGTAGGTGCGGGCGGCCCTGAACACCTCGGCGAGCAGGTCTTCAGCGAACACGAGCAGATGCTGTTTACCAAGGCCGTCTCCGTGGCTGAGAGCTTCGGCAAGCACATCTCGCTGCTGGTGGTCCCGGCCGGTGACGTGTTTGCGGCGCTGGTGCAGACGGCGAACTCGCTCGAGGTGAGCGCGCTCGTCTCCGGCCTTTCCAGCAAGATGAGCGCGCAGGAGCAGGCCTATCACATCGGCCAGGCTTGGGAAAATCTGCCTGAGCCGAAACGCCAGTTCACCTTCTATGTCGTAATGCCAAGCGGCGATGCTCAGGCATTCCACATTGGACCGCATGCACCCAGCCTGCAGGCCGATGACGTGCAGCTTGTACACAGGCTATGGCTGAACTTCCGCCGCGATCCGGAATTGCAGAACCTGCACCATAGCGACATAGTGACCTATGCCTTGACAAGGCTGGCCAGTGAATATGCGCGCGACAAGCAGGACACGCTGAAAGGTCTGCGCCGATCGGCTATCGATCACACCCGGCCTGCCCCGCCCGGAAGCTCCGCACGTGCGCGGCTCACCGGCGGCCCGGACTACTCTATCCCGGCGCCGAAGGCGTCCTCTGACGTGACCAGCTCGAACGACTAACCTGGCGTGGAATGAACTGCATGCCGGCCATGTTCCGCAGAAGCCGCGCCACCGCGGGCCTTCTTGTCAAGCGGCCGCGTAGCTGCACTTGTCGTTGTGCAATCCGCACGGTATGGTGTAAGTAGACTGTTGGCCTGTTTCGTTCGCGACTTTCAGGAGGAAGCTATGGAAGCTAGCCGGCTTTTAGAAGAAGTTAACAAGGAAATCGCGCGGCTGCAGCAGGCGCGTGACCTGCTGGCGGGCGGTGCTGAACCGGCACGCCGGCGTGGCCGCACACCGCTGAACCGTGCTGCCGGTGCGGCTGCGGTGATGAAGAGCCCGAAGAAGCGGCGCAAGCTGTCGCAAGAAGGCCGCCAGCGGATTGCAGAGGCGGTGAAGCGGCGCTGGGCGGAAAAACGGAAGTCAGCCAGGCAGGCGAAGCAGACAGGCGAAAAGGCAGAATGACAACCTGTCATTTCCAGTTAGCCCGCGTGCATTGACCTAAGAGATGGTCGAAGACAGAGCACACTTTTCTAGCCGGTGAACGACAGGGCTAACGTTTCTTTTCTGTTCCAGACCACCTGCCTAGCGGATTTCGACTAACTCCTTTGCCTGGGTAGAGCCGTAGCGCGTCTGAACATACTCGTCGAGGATGCGCTTGAAGTCGGCCACGATTGTGTCTCCCCGAAGCGTCGTCATCAGCCTGCCGTCTACGTAGACCGGGGCCTTCGGCTCTTCAAAGGTGCCCGGCAGCGAAATGCCGATGTTGGCGTGCTTGCTTTCGCCGGGTCCGTTGACCACGCAGCCCATCACCGCGAGCTTGAGCTCTTCGACGCCGGGATAGCGGGTGCGCCACTGCGGCATTGACTCGCGCAGGTAGCCCTGGATCTCCTGCGCCAGCTCCTGGAAGTAGGTGCTGGTGGTACGTCCGCAGCCGGGGCAGGCCGTAACCTGCGGCGTAAAGCTGCGGATGCCGAGCGACTGCAGAATCTGCTGCGCTGTCAGTACCTCTTCGGTGCGGTCACCGCCGGGCTTGGGCGTGAGTGAGACGCGGATGGTGTCGCCGATGCCCCTGAGGAGCAGCGGTGCCAGTCCCGCGGTTGACGCGACAATGCCTTTCATACCCATGCCGGCCTCTGTTAGACCAAGGTGCAGCGGGTAATCGCATCGGGCAGCCAGCATCTCGTAGACGTCAATCAGGTCGAGCACTCCGCTTACCTTGCCGCTGATGATGATCTGGTCGCGGCGGAGCCCGTAGCGCTCGGCCGCGGCCGCGGAGTCGAGCGCGCTGCGGCACATCGCCTCCATCATCACGTCGCGCGCATCGAGCGGCCGGGCAAGCTTCGAGTTTTCATCCATCATGCGCGTCAGCAGCGCCTGGTCCAGCGAGCCCCAGTTCACGCCAATGCGAACCGGCTTCTGGTTCTCGACCGCGCACTCGATCATGGTGCGGAAGTTGTCGTCGTCCTTGCGGCCAATGGAGACATTGCCCGGGTTGATGCGGTACTTGGCCAGGGCCTGCGCACAGGCTGGATACTTCCTGAGAAGCTGGTGGCCGTTGTAATGGAAGTCGCCGACGATGGGCGTGTCGAGCCCGAGCTTCGCCAGCCCCTCCACTATGTGCGGCACGGCGCGCGCGGCCTCGTCGTTGTTCACCGTTACGCGCACGAGTTCAGAGCCGGCGGCGGCAAGCGCGGCTACCTGCTGGATGGTGCCCTGTATATCGGCGGTGTCGGTGTTGGTCATCGACTGCACGACAACCGGCGAGTCCGAGCCGACGCGGACCTTGCCGATCTTTACCGTCACTGTTTTTCTGCGCTGAATCCCGGGCATAATTCCTCGCGATTTAGTTTACTAAATGTGGCTGACGAGCCCGGCAAAGCAGGCTCAAGCAAAAAGCAGAACTGCGTTAGGATAGCGGTAGTGGCCCTGTAGCTCAGATGGATAGAGCGACGGTTTCCTAAACCGCAGGTCGGAAGTTCGAATCTTCCCAGGGTCACCACCTTCCTGCTCCGCCGTCCGTTCCCTTCCGCCTTCATCAATGGTGCGTCGGGTTCCTGTCCAGATTTGCGACACGGTTCCGCAGCGCCTTAAGAGGCTCTCATCCTCGCCCGATAAGCAGGCTGGGAGATTCTCATGGAAAGTCCTCTGCCCACCTCTTCCGGCGTGCTGATTGGCGACGCTGACCCGGTTGCCGCCCAGATCTTGCGCGAGTTGCTCGAACAATGGAGCTACGCGGTTGAGGTGCTGGACGATGGTCACGCCGTGCTGCGGCGCATGCTTGAGCCGGCTCCTCCGGCGGTGGTCCTGGTCGATACGAACCTTACCGGGCTGCCTGCGCTCGAGATCATTGCGGAGTTCCGCAGGCGCACGCAGAAGAAGCCTGTATGGACGATGCTGACCAGCGAGGACGCGAGCCCGGAGATGATTCAGACGGCGAGCGATGCCGGTGTGGATGACTTTCTGCTGAAGCCCATAGACTCGCTCGATCTGCGCGTTCGTATGCGCACGGCTGAGCGCGTACAGGCCATTTACACAGACCTTGAGCTGCAGATGGAAGCGGTGCGCTTCCACGCCTCGCACGACCGACTGACCGGCCTGCTGAACCGCGAGGCGCTGCTGAGCATGCTCTTCCAGGAGACGGACCGCGTGCAGCGGATGAAGACTCCTCTGACGCTGCTGCTGCTGGATCTCGACGGTTTCTCCCAGGTGAATATCGAGCACGGCTATGCAGCCGGCGACCGCATCCTGAAAGAGCTGGCACAGAGGTTTCGGCGCTACCTGCGCAACTATGATCTGGCCGGTCGCTGCGGAGAAGACGAATTCCTGGTGGGTCTGCCGGGCTGTGCGCCCGAGCACGCCCTGAGCATGGCCAGCCGGCTGATGAAGACCATCTTCAACCGGCCGTTCCAGTTGCAGCATGAAGAGGTGGCGGTCACGGCCAGCATCGGGCTGGCGCAAAGCCGCGGCCGCTCCCCGCTGGTGGTGCTGCGCGAGGCAGAGCGTGCCATGGCCGATGCAAAGCTGAGCGGGCGCAACTGCATCCGGCTCTACGGGCAGGGCCCGTCGCGATTTCCGCAGGCCGACATCGAGTCTCCGCTGCCGGAAAAGGGCGCGCTGCTGCGTCATCTGGAAGCCAGCATGGGCGGCTAGACTGATGCCGCTCCGCGGCTCTCGCGGCTATCTTTGCGCTTGCAATCGAGCGCCAGAGGACTAGGATGGGGCCACCATGCTTCGATTTGTCATTGTGGCTGTAGCGGTGCTGCTGCTTGTGACCTCGATTCGTCGCCAATTCCTCAGGCACTAGGGGTGCTGCGGCAGAGTCTTCGCCTCCGGAACCGGTGGCGAGAGCGTGCCGACCCTGGGCCGCGTCGATGTTTGCACAATAGTCGTCCGCGGCAGAGCCGGATGAAGCACGGGATAAGCCTGCGCCGCGCGGTCGCTCGAGTCTGCCCTGGCTACCCTTCCCGTCCGGTCCAGTGACAGGTCCCAGACCTGGTAGCTGCCGTCCGCATAACGCGCGGTGAATCGTATCTGCCTGGCCTGCGCATCCCTGATAAGCACGGTGGGCACAGGTGCCGTATACGTGGTCTCCGACTCTTGAGGATGAACAGCGACGGCTATGGTGCCGCCTACCACCTCGGCAAAACAGGCTGCATAGGCGATGAAGTTGCCGCCTGGTGCTGTGAACTGCTGCGCCAGGTCCGGTGAAACCGCGCGGTTGAAGGACTCCACAGCTGAGGCCGTGCGGACCGCGCTGTGAAACGGCGTGGCGTTTCCGTAGTAGACAGGGACCACGAGCACGCGCGCGTCTGCGCCGCCGCGCGGCACGATGGCGGTGAAGAGCCAGTCGCGGCCGCCGCTGGACCGGCGATAGTGCAGCAGCAGGCTATTCGGCAGCAGGGGACAGAGTACCTGCTGCACCGTCCAGTCACCGGGGGCCAGGTCGTAACCATGGATGCGGGCCGCCTCCCTGATAGCGGCCTGGGAAGACGCGAGCAGCCGCGCATCGGAAGGAGACATCTCCGCCCGGCTGCGGTGGACCAGCGCAAAAGGAGACTGCGCCAGGGAAGCAATGGAGAGCAGCAAAGCGGCAGCAGTAAGCAGGAGTAGGCGCATGGTTTATGTGCAATTTATCATTGCGCGCCCTGCGCCGGGATGAGATGTCCCTGAACCGTAGAAAGGGGCAGCTCTGAGAGCTGCCCCTTTGGTGTTTTGACTGCGCCGTGGTTAGTGAGACGAGCGGTGCGAGGCCGGAGCCCGGCGGCTAGGCGTACGCTTCTCAGCCGCCTTGGTCTCGCCATCCTTCAGGATGATCATCGGCGGGTTCTGCGTGTAGGAGTCGAAGGTGGCGATGAACGTCACCTGCGCTCCTGGCGCGGGAACCTGCTTGAGCGGCGTCTTCATGTTGATGGTGAAGTCGGCCTTGTTGGACTGCTTCGCATCGTCGGAGACGGCAAGCTGCACCGAATCCGCCGTGGCCGAGACGACCTGGCCGGGCACCTCGGCGGTAACACCCTTCAGTACGTCCCACACCTTCTGGGCGTCTTCCGGTGTGCCGTTAGCGAGGATGAACTCCTTGTCGGCCAGGGCCAGCGTCTTGAGGTCAGGCGTGCTCACCACGGCCTGGTGCGCGAGGTCCTGAGGCGAGGGCGGCGGCGGCGCGGCTACTGGCTTGTAGCTGTCCGGCGGAAAGAGATTGTCGTGGGCCAGCTGCTTGATCTGGTCAAAGCCGTCCATGCCGCCGTGGTACTTGTTGTACCAGTATTCGGCCGCCTTCTCGATCTGATCCTTGTACTGCCCCTGCGCATACTGCGCGGCGCGGGTGAGGAACCAGATGCCGTTGACAAGGTCCTTCGGGTCCTGCTGGACGTAAGCGTTGCCGAGGTAGTAGGTATCCACAAGGCCGGGGCCCTGCGTGGTCTGCGCCGGGTCGGTGTAGGATTTCAGCTCAGCGGTGTAAGCCTCAATGGCTGCTTTGTAGTCTTTATTGGCTACGTCGTCGGCTCCAATGGCACTCTCGAAGATGGGCGTGGCCAGCCCCTTCAGCTTCTGGTAGTCCGCGTCGGACATGGAGGCCGGCTTGGCCGCATTAAGTCCCTGCTGGGCCTTGGCGGCAGCGTCATCCAGCTGCGCCTGGTTGCCGTTCGCCTGTGCCTTCTCAAGGTAGACGACGAACGTCAGCGCGCGCAGGTTATTAGGATCGACCTGCAGGAGGCGCTTGGCGGCATCAAGCGTCTTGGCCGTGTCCCCGGTCTGCTGGTAGGCAGCCATCAACTGCTCCAGCATCTCCTGTTTCACAACGCTGTTGGGATACTGCTGCAGGAACTGCTCAATCGCGGCTGCCTTGGCAGCGGGCGTCGACTGGCCGACTGCATTCGAGTATGCATTGTACTCGGCCGGATCCTTGATGGTGATCTGCCCGGCCTGGGCACCCTGGCTCTGGCCAGCGTCCGCCGCCTGCGCCAGCGCGGCTGGCTGGGGTGAGAGGATGCTGGCAGCAAACACCAGCAACGAGGCAACGACGACCTTCTTCATGCAACGCTCCTAGGAGATGTCAAAAATCAGAACAGAATGCGGCAGTACCTGGCAGAGAAAGATGGCTTCGGGGCCTTCGTGTTTCCGTGCCGTGCGCGACGTCTAGCGATATTGCGTGGATTATATGAACCATTCGCGGCAGATGACAAGTGAGGCACGACTTAGCCCTTTTGCAGAGAACCAGAATACTCGGATGCGCTGTCGACTCCGCAGGGTGTCTGCCCGGCCGCTGCAGCGGATTGCGCGGACATGCGCCCTGCCTGTGGACTACCTGCGGGCTGCTGCTTTGTTCACAGGAAAGGGGTCTGTTAACGTTATTTTGTGACGCGATGATGCACCCTCTTTTGGCGCTAGCCTTCTTCCTCTTCCAGAACGATGCTGAAGCTGCCCCCACCACGCACGGGGGCAGTGCGATTTTCGAGATGCTGCAAAACAGCGGCCCCATTGCGCTTGCCGTGTTGATCACGCTGCTGGCGGGCAGTATCTATTCCTGGGCCATCATCCTGGGCAAGAGCTCCGCCTTCCGCCGCGCCAACCTGCAAAGCCGCCGCTTCCTGCGCGCCTTCCGCAAAGCAAGCCGGCTGCAGGAGATCGCTGCCGTGAGCGAGCAGTTTAAGCCGAGCCCGCTGGTAAACGTCTTCGACGAGGTCTACGAGACCTATCGGCGCCAGACAGGCGGTTTTGGCCCCCCCCGTAACATCACGGCGCTTGAACGCGCGGCGCAGACAGCCTCAAGCGAGGCACTGACTCAGTTGGAGTCACGCCTGACATGGCTGGCGACCATCGGCGCCATCTCGCCCTTTGTTGGCCTTTTCGGCACCATCATGGGCATTGTGGATGCCTTTCACGGACTGGGTACTGCGGGCGCCGCAACACTTCGCGCCGTGGCGCCGGGCGTCTCAGAGGCGCTGATCACGACCGCCGCGGGCCTGGTGGTAGCTGTGCCCGCGGTAATTGCCTACAACCAGCTCACCGCGCGTTGCCGCGAGTTCGGCGCGCGCATGGACGACTTTGCCCGCGAGCTGCTGAACAGCATGGAGGAGTTTTCGCTCCAGAAGCAGCAGGACCCCGTGGAAAGGGAGGCCGCGCGTGGCCTTCACCAGTAGATCCGGGCATACGCAGACCTCGCTGGCCGAGATCAACATCACGCCGCTAGTGGACGTGGTGCTGGTGCTGCTGGTCATCTTCATGCTGACAGCCCCGGTGCTGCAGTCCGGCATTGATGTGGCAGTGCCGAAGACGCGCACCGTGAAGGAGATCACCGAGCAGCGCACGGTGCTGACGATCGACCGCGATCAAAAGGTATTTTTGGGCGATCAGCCAGTGAACCTCGCCGAACTACCCGCGCGGCTGCATACGCCAAACACCGACCCGGCGCACCAGGTGATCTACCTGCGTGCCGATGAGCGCGTACCGTTCGGGGCCTTTGCTTCTGTAATGGACGCGGTGAAGCAGGCCGGCATCAGCAATATTAGCATCGTGACACAGCCCATCCAGAACGGCCCTGCAAGGTAGTTCATGCCAGGCCGCGTTACAGCACCGGAGATTGAGCAGCCATCCTTCGGCGGCCCTGCCGCTGGTTCGCTGGCGCTGCATGCCGCATTCGCCGGCATCGTGCTGCTCTATGCGTTTGTGGCGGCGCACATCCACCACAATGAGTGGGGCAACGATAAGGTTCCGGGTGCGATCCAGGCGACCCTGGTGACCTCAGCGCCGACGCTGCCGCTGCCGCAGGATACGCCGCCGACCAACAACGTGCTGGCCACCGAGACACCCAGCCCTGCCCCGGCGCAGGGGATGCCAAAGGTGGAGCCAGTGCCTGAACCGAAGGAGATCCCCATCCCGACGAAACAGCCGCCCAGGCCAAAGCAGGAGCCGAAGAAGCAAGCAGCACAGAAGCCGCAGCACAGGCGTCCGCCGCCGCAGCCGAACCAGCAACACCGGGCAAATTACGGCCAAGCCGACGCAACCACGGTGCCGCACTACCGGGCCGGCAAC
>CAYQYM010000001.1:0-21952 GCA_964421715.1 uncultured Acidipila sp. | reverse complement strand
GGCTACGCGCACGGCGCAGGGCAGACTCTCCGGACTGGACAACGACCGCATGCATCAGGCAGCAGAGCTGCTGCTGAAGGCGCGACGCGAGCGCATGCCGCTCCGCGAGCTGCCGAAAAACCTGCGTCCGCGCGACATGGCCGAAGCCTACGCACTGCAGGACATCATGGGTTACGCGCTGCAGCCGCTGGGTGGCTGGAAGGTGGGCGCACCCGCGCCTGACGCCACTCCTCTCTATTGCCCGCTGCCGCTGTGGGGCGGCTTTCTCACGAACGGACACGTCGCCGGCGCAAGCTATGGGCGAATGCGCGGCATCGAGGCGGAGATCGCCTTCCGCCTCGGCCGCGACCTGCCTCCGCGCGATCAGCCTTACTCCCGCAACGAGGTCATCGCTGCCATCGAGAGCGCTCACCCGGCAGTCGAGATCCTCGAATCGGGTTTTTACGAGCCGGATGAAGTTGACCGTCTCTCCATAATCGGCGACCTGCAGATGAACGGCGGCTTCGCCTATGGACCCGCGGTCGCAAACTGGCAGAGCCTCAACCTCGCCGATGAACAGGTGCAGGTCAGCATCGACGGGGCGGTTCGCTTCGAAGGCAAGGGCAGCAACACGGCCGGCACAGACCTGCTGCGGCTGGTGACTTACCTGGCCAACGAAGGCCAGGCACGAACCGGAGGCCTGCTGGCGGGTGACTTCATCACCACGGGAAGCTGGAGCGGCAAGACACTGGCGAGCGAAAAGTCAGAGGCGGTAGTGACCTTCTCCCGCTTCGGCTCCGTGCAGATCTACTTCGCGTAGGGCCACTCACGGCGGCGGTGCGAGCGGGCCAGGAAGAGGACTGTTCCGCTCAGCAGCACCAGCCCTCCATAAAGGATCTCCCTGCCCGCTCCGTGCCGCGACAGCAGGATGAAGAGGAATCCGGCCATCGCCAGCAGCGGCGGCATGGGATAAAGCCACATCCGGAACCCGGCAGAGGCCTCCGGATGCTTCTGCCGGAGCACGATGACGCCAACCTGCTGCGGCAGGTACTGCAGCAGCAGGCGAATGGCGACCAGCGCGGCGATAACCTGCTGCAGATCAAAGAAGCAGAAGACCATCGCTGTTCCGCCCAGCACCAGCAGCGACACATGCGGGAAGCGGCGCGGGTGCAGACGCGCGAAGATGCTGAAGTAGTTGCCGTCGCGGGCCGCAGCAAAAGGCGCGCGCGAGTAGCCCAGCAGCAGCGTGAAGACCGAGGCCGCCGCCGTCCACATCACCAGCAGCGCGATCACTCTCGCCGGCCACGCTCCGAAGGTGCGTTCCAGCAGCACCGCTACTGCTGCGTAGCGGTTCACTCCGGGCTGGGTAAGCTCACGCCAAGGCAGCACCGCCAGTACGCTCACATTCATCGCCAGGTAAAGTACGGCAATTACCGCGATCGACACCAGCACAGCACGCGGAATATTCCGCCGCGGCTCTTCAATCTCCTCGCCCAGGAAGCAGACGTTGTAGTAGCCCCAGTAGTCATAGGTGGCAATCAGCGTAGCCGCTCCCAGCCCCTCGAAGAACGCCGCCGAGGGGTGCAGCGCTCCAGCGGGCATGGCCAGCAACTGCGGGTGAAAATGACTGAGGCCGGCGGCCAGCACCGCGCCCAGCGTGAGCAGCACGCCGCCGAAGAGCACCCATGCCAGCGCCGTCACCTGCCGCACGTCACGGTAGAGCAGCACCACGACCAGAGCGCAGACCGCCGCGGCCAACCCGTGCAGGGGAAGTCCGTGCGCCAGCCGCGGCCACAGGTAAGCCGCATACTGCGCCAGGCCGATGCTGCCGGAGGCTACCGAGAGCGGCACGCTGAAGCCCAACATCCACACGTAGATAAACGAAAGATAGCGGCCCCATTGCTGGCGGCCGTAGATCTCGCGCAGGAAGGCGTAGGAGCCGCCAGCCTCTGGCATCGCCGCGCCCAGCTCTGCCCACACCAGTCCGTCGCATACGGCAATGAACGCGCCGAGTAGCCAGCCCAGCATAGCCTGCGGGCCGCCCATCGCCGCCACCACCAGCGGCAGCGTGATGAACGGCCCCACGCCGATCATGTTCATCATGTTGATGGAGGTGGCGCTGGCCAGGCCGATGCGGCGTTCCAGCTTGCTATCAGGCCGCATGGATACGCGGATTGTACACTGAGCTTTTATGGATAAACCCATCCTGAACAGAGCCGCCGCCGCGGTGGCGCTGGTCTGCGTTACGCAGGCCGCCATGGGCGCCCTGGCCCAGCAGGTCACCCCCTGGCGCAGCACCATCACGGCCAGCGCGGATGCAAGCACCCTGCCGGAAGACCGCGGCGCCGACGGCCTTTGGCAAACGCTGAACAAGCTGAATACACGCGCCAGCCTTATGATGATCGTCGCGCATCCGGATGACGAAGACGGCGGAATGATGGCGCTCGAGTCGCGCGGCGCCGGAGTGCGCGTGGGCCTGCTGACGCTCAATCGCGGCGAGGGCGGACAGAACGCCATCTCGAGCGAGAGCTATGACGCGCTAGGCCTGCTGCGCACCAACGAGCTGCTGGAGGCGGATCGCTACGCTGGAGTCGAACAGTTTTTCACGCGCGTGGTGGACTATGGCTTTTCCAAGACGATCGACGAAGCCCTTGGCCAGTGGAACCACGACCGCGTGCTGTATGACACAGTGCGCGCGGTGCGCCTCTACCGCCCGCTCGTGCTCGCGGCCGTCTTCAGCGGCAACATCACCGATGGCCACGGCCAGCACCAGGTCTCCGGGGCCATGGCGCAGGAGGCATTCACTGCCGCCGGTGACCCGAGCGTCTTCCCTGACCAGATCGCGGCCGGGCTGCGTCCCTGGTCGCCGCTCAAGGTCTACGCGCGCGTGCCTGGCTTCACCTTCGGCAGGGACGGCCGCTCTGGCCAGATCTTCGACTACGCCACCGGCAGGTGGTCTCCGGCGCATTTCTACGACTACGTGACCAAGCAGTGGTCTGACACGATGCCGACCGCCGACATCACCATTCCCGAGGGCAACTTCGACCCCGTGCTGGGCCGCTCATATCTGCAGATTGCGCGCGAGGGCTGGAGCCAGCAGAAATCGCAGTACGGAGGCGGGTACTCTCCACTGCCCGGGCCCTACGAGGTCCAGTACCATCGCTACGGCTCGCGCGTGCAGAGTCAGGAGAAAGCAGCCAGCCATGAGACGAGTTTCTTTGACGGCGTAGACGTGACGCTCGGCGGCATTGCCGCGCTGGCACATGCGGAAGCGCCGTTCTTGAAGCAGGGCCTCAGCGAAATACAGCGCCACGTCACGCATGCCATCTACGGCTATCTGCCATCGAATCCCGGAAAGGTGGCCCCCGAGCTGCGGGACGGCTATGCCGCCACGCGCGACCTGATAGCAAAGCTGGACAGCAGTTCGCTGAGCGAGGCCGAGAAGTACGACATCCGCTATGAACGGCAGATCAAGCTGGCGCAGTTCAACACGGCGCTGGCCCAGGCGCTCGGGCTTGAGGTGAATGCGCTCGTCTCACCCCGGCCCGCTGCGGGCGCCTCGCGCGAGCTCTCTCTCACGCCCGAGGAGTCGGCCGCCAACGTTACACCGGGCCATACCTTCGAGGTGCGCCTGCATGCCACCAGCGCGGAGGGCTGGGGTCCGGGCAGCGGGCTTACGCTGGCCCGCACGTGGGTGGCTACGCCGCAGGGCGAAGACTGGCATGTCTCGCGCGTCGCTGCGCCAGACATGGAAAACGCAAACAGCCGCGCCGCCGATCTTATCTTTTCCGCCTCCGTGCCCAAGGACGCCGCAGCCACGCGGCCCTACTTCACGCGACCCAACACGGAGCAGCCCTACTACGACATCAGCGACCCCTCCCTGCTGAATCGGCCATTTGCACCTTACCCCGTCGAAGGCTGGGCCGAGTTCGACTACGGGGGCGTGCCGGTGCGCGTGGGCCAGGTGGTCCAGACGATGCACCGCGTGCACGGCCTCGGCATGCAGAGCGAGCCGCTGGTGGTGACTCCGCAGCTCTCGGTCACGATGGAGCCTGCCGCCGGTGTAGTCCCGCTCAGCAGCACCAGCTTCCCGGTCGCCGTCTCCGTGGCAAATGAGCAGCAGAGCGGCGCCACCGGCACGCTGCGGCTCACACTGCCCGCGGGATGGACCAGCGAGCCCGCCGAGCAGGCGTTCACGCTCGCGGCGCAGGCCCGCGAGGAGTTCCGCTTCTCTGTCCACGTGCCCGCGCTTACCGGCCAGGTCTATCAGCTGCACGCCGAGGCTAGGAGTGGCAACCACGTCTTCCGCGATGGCTTTATAACTGCAGGCTATCCCGGCCTGCGCCCCTACAATCTCTACCGCCCGGCCACCTACAGCACGCGCGGCGTGGATGTGCGCGTCGCACCCGGGTTGCGCGTCGGCTACATCATGGGTACCGGCGACGAGGTGCCGCAGTCTCTCAGGAACATCGGCGTTGAGGCGCGGCCTGTCTCCGCAGAAGAGCTGGCCACGGGCGACCTGGGCCACTACGACACGATCATCGTCGGCATACGCGCTTATGCAGCACGGGCAGACCTGCTGAGCCACAACCAGCGCCTGCTCGACTTTGTGAAGAACGGCGGCACGGCGATCGTCGAGTACCAGAGCGGCAGCTACGACCAGGGCTATACGCCCTATCCGGTCACCCTGGGCCGCTCGCCTGAGAAGGTGGTCGATGAGCACAACCAGGTCACGATTCTCACGCCAGCAGACCCGCTGCTGAACTACCCCAACCGCATCACCCCAGGCGACTTCCGCGACTGGGTCGAGGAGCGCGGCCATTCCTTCGCCTCCTCCTGGAGCAGCCAGTACACCGCTCTTACCGAGACGCACGACCCCGGCCAGGATCCGCAGCGGGGCGGCCTGCTGGTGGCGCACTACGGCAAGGGCACGTACATTTACGTGGCCTACGCACTCTACCGCCAACTTCCCGAGGGCGTCCCGGGCGCATACAGGCTCTTCGCCAATCTCCTCAGCGCGGGGCACACCGGCACCGGCGCTGTATCCCGATAAGCCCTCCCTGACCTGGCCTGCGTGCGACGGCGGTGCAGGTGCGCGCTTTGACTCAATCAGCGGGCCTGGCAGGCTGCTGACCTGCTTATTGGCAGCTATGATCGAACCTGGCGATGGCGCGCTGCCCTGTTGGCCGCGCCAAAGGTAAGTCTTTGGGTTGATTGCGGCGCCCAATCCCGTCTGCGAGAATGGGAGTTTGAGGCCTCATCCCCATGCCAGCATTTGGTAGCTTCGCCCTGCTCCTTGCGCTTGCGCTGAGCGCTTATACGCTGCTGGCCGGCGGCGTCGCGCTGCGGCAGCTTGCCACCGGCAGCCGCGGCCGCGTCTCACCGGAGCGGCTGGCGGAAACCGCGCGCCGTTCGGGCATCGGCAGCTTTGTCGCAGTGTCGGCCGCGGCCTTTGCGCTGGTGTGGGCGGCCTTCTCTAACGACTTTTCCGTCTCTTACATCCTGCATCACTCAAACCGCGCGCTCCCGGCCGCCTACAAGTTCTCCGCGCTGTGGAGCGGGCAGGAGGGCTCCTTGCTGCTTTGGGCCTGGCTGCTGGCGGCCTACGGCTTCGTACTGCGCGTGCGTCACAAGGTGGATGTGAAGCTGACCGCCTACGCTTCGACAATCCTCGCCGGCATCCAGCTCTTCTTCCTGCTGCTGCTGAATTTTGCGGCGCCGCCGTTTGCGCTGGTCACGGGCGCTGTGCCCGCCGATGGCTTCGGCCTGAACCCGCTGCTCCAGTACCCCGAGATGGTCATCCATCCGCCCATGCTCTACCTTGGCTATGTGGGCTTCTCGGTTCCCTTCGCCTTTGCGCTGGGCGCCCTGATGATGCGCTACCCCGGTGAGAAGTGGATTCACATTACCCGCCGCTGGACCATGGTCACCTGGCTATTTCTCACCTGTGGCATCTTCCTCGGCGCGCACTGGGCTTACTCGGTGCTGGGCTGGGGCGGCTACTGGGGCTGGGACCCGGTGGAGAATGCCTCGCTGATGCCGTGGCTTACCGGCACCGCCTTCCTGCACTCGGTCATGATGCAGGAGAAGCGCGGCATGATGAAGAACTGGAACGTCTGGCTCATCTTCTCGACGTTCATGCTCTCAATTCTGGGCACGCTGCTCACCCGCTCCGGGCTGGTCAGCTCCGTGCACGCCTTTGCCGAGTCGTCCATCGGCACGTGGTTCTGGAGCTTCCTCGTCCTCGTCCTGGCGGTGTGCCTGTTCACCTTCATCCTGCAGCGCGACCATCTCAAGTCCGAACACAAGCTCGAGTCGCTGGTCTCGCGCGAGTCCAGCTTCCTGTTCAACAATCTGGTGCTCCTGGCCGCCTGTTTCACCGTGCTGTGGGGCACGCTCTTCCCGGTCATCTCTGAATATGTACAGGGCAACAAGGTCACCGTGGGCGCGCCGTTTTACAACCGGGTTGCGGTACCCATCGGGCTCTTCCTGCTCTTTCTCACCGGAATAGGGCCGCTGCTGGCCTGGCGCAGCGCGTCGTTCCGCAGCATCCGCAAGAACTTTATCCTGCCCACGGCCGCCGGCCTGGTCACAGCGGCAGTGCTCATCGCCTTCGGGGTGCACCCGTGGAACAACTTCAGAGAGGAGCAGGGCGCGTTCTACTCCCTCGTGGCGTGGTCCTTGGCAGCCGCGGTCGCCACGGCCATCAGCAGCGAGTTTCTGCGCGGGGCTGCCGTCATCCAGCGGCACACCGGCCGCACCCTTGCAGCTTCGATGCTGCAACTGGCGCGCCGCAACACGCGCCGCTACGGCGGCTACCTGGTCCACTTCGGCGTGGTTGTTATCTTCATCGGCCTCGCAGGCTCGGCCTTCGATCAGAGCAAGGAGCAGGAGCTCGGCTTCCGCGACAGCATGCAGCTGGGGCCCTACCGGCTTGAGTGCCAGAGCTATACGCAGGATTCAAACCCGAACTACGACACCGAGTACGCGCTGCTGGACGTCTATCGCGGCGGCAAGAAGATCACGCAGATGGCGCCTGAGCGCCGCTTCTACACCGCCAGCCAGCAGACCTCGACCATCGTCGCCAACCACTCCACCCTGGCGTGGGATCTCTATGTGATCTACGCCGGCAAGGACCCGGACACGGGGCAGCCCATTATCAAGGCGTTCCTGAATCCACTGGTCGCCTGGATCTGGATTGGCGTGCTGATCGTCGTCGCGGGCACGGCGTTTGCGCTTGCGCCCAACCTGAGCGCCGCCCTGGCTGCGGGACGGGGACGCGAAGCCTCCGTACCGGAGCCGGTGATGAGCGGAGGTGCGGATTGAGGCTTGAGATCAGGCGCGCAGTGCAGGCGCTCGGCGTTGCGGCAGCCGTACTGCTGACGATGGGGGCCTCGGACAACGCGGTCCGTTATAACGAGCTTGGCCACAAGATGATGTGCATCTGCAGTTGTAACCAGGTGCTGATCGAGTGCAACCACCTCGGCTGCCCCGACTCTGAACGCATGCTGGGCGAACTGCGAACGGCCGTGGGCAAGGGTGAGACCGACACCGCTGTCCTTGAGAGCTTCCAGGCCGAGTACGGGCCGACCGTGCTGGCCGCGCCCATGCTCACCTCCTTTAACAAGGCCGCCTGGTTTGTACCGCCGCTCGTTCTGCTGGCTGGGATTGTCACGGTGATGATGCTGGTGCGCAACTGGCGCCTGCGCACGGTGGCCATGCCCGCTGTTGCCTCCGACCCGCAGTCCTCAGCCGTGCGCGACCGCATCCGCAGGGAGACCGAACTGTGACCGCCTTCGCCTGCGTGCTGCTCGTCGCCTGCATCCTTGGCTACGTCTTCTATCCGGAAAAGCGCGTGACGGCGCAGGTGCAGAAGGGCCGGCTTGAGTTCCTCAAGGAGCGCAAAGAGGTGCTCTATGAGAACCTGCGCGACCTGAACTTCGAGTTCCGCGCTGGCAAGTACGCGCCGGAAGACTACGAGGCGCAGCGCGCAGCCATGGAAAACGAAGCGGCGGCCATCCTGGCTGAGATCGACACCTACGAGCTTCCGGCGCGCCGTACCTGAGCTTGCCGCATCCGCCCGGCCAACCAGATTAGAATCGAGTGAGCATGATGTTTAACAGAAACAGGCGCCCGGTGCGTCTGGCCTCCTTGCTGCTGGCCGTTGCAGCACTCTCCTCTTCGGCGCTGGCGGCAACGGTCACCGGCGTTGTGACGAACAAAACCGACGGCAAGCCCGCAGCCGGGGACGACGTGGTGCTGATCGCCTTTGCGCAGGGCATGCAGGAGGCGGCCCGCACCAGGACCGACGCGCGCGGACGCTACTCGATCGACGTGCCCGATAACGGCATGCACCTGATCCGCGTCACGCATGACAAGGCCACCTACTTCGAACCGCTGCAGCCAGGCCGCACCACGGCCAACGTGGATGTCTACGATGCAGCGGCCAAGGTGGAGGGCGTGCGCACAGAGGCCGACGTGATGCGGCTCGAAACGGACCCGCAGGGCCTGCACGTGATCGAGAACTACTTCGTGCGCAACGACTCGAAGCCGCCCCGCACGCAGTTCAGCGATCACGCCTACGAAATCTACCTGCCGGAGGGGGCAAAGATCGACGCCGCGGCGGCGATGGGACCCTCCGGCATGCCTGTCTCCTCCTCGCCCATCCCGGTCAACGGAGAAAAGGGCCACTACGCTTTCATCTTTCCCATCCGGCCCAGCATTCCAGAGCAGAGCGTGCAGGGCGGCGAAACGCAGGGGGAAACCCGCTTCCAGGTCAGCTATCACCTGCCCTACACCGGTAAGTTCTCGCTCAACCCGCGTGTCTCCCTGCCGGCGGACAACTTTGTAGTGCTGCTGCCCAAATCCATGCAGTTCAGCCCTGCGCCCGGCGCCAGCTTCCAGCCGGTGAACGACGATGTGAACGCGCAGACCTTCGTCTCAAAGAACGTGCAGCCCGGCGCGCTGCTCGGCTTTGACGTCTCAGGAACGGGCTCTATGCCGCCCGAACAGCCGGCCCAGGGAGGCGCGCAGGCACAGCAGGCGGCCGCGGGCGCAGGGTCTGCGGCAACGGACACCCGGCCCGGCGGCGGGCTCGGCAACCCGATCGATACGCCTGACCCGCTGAATAAGTACAAGTGGTGGATCCTGAGCGGGCTCGCGCTGGTGCTCGCCATAGCTGCTGCGTTGCTGCTGCGCCCACGCACTGGAGATGCAGCCGCTGCCGCACCGCCGGGGCCAGTGCCGGCACCAGTGCCGGTCCTGGCGTCAGGCCCTTCCATCCTGCTCGCGGCGCTTAAAGATGAGCTCTTCGCGCTCGAGACAGAACGCCTGCAGGGCCGCATCAGCGACACCGAGTACCAGAGCGCCAAGGCCGCGGTCGAGACCGTTCTTAAGCGCGCGCTGGCGCGACAAGGCGCTTAGACGCGCGCGCTGGCCAGAGGTAAGCAGCCAGGCACAGGCTCACGAACGAGGCCCCAAACCGCCTTCTCCGTGGCAAAAAGCCTTGTGAGCCTGTTCACGAACCCGTAAAATTTGTGTGCAGCTTGAGGAGTGCCAAGCAGGGTATGTCGAAGGGCCGTCTTTCACTGTCTTTAGCAATCGCGCTGGGGCTATTCACGACCACCGGTCAGGTACTGCGGGCGCAGCAGCCTTCCGCAGCGGAGGCCAAGGCGCAGCAGAACAGCCAGCAGGACCAGGAGCAGGACCCGCTGAAGCGCCAGCTTCCGGACAAGGAGCGATTCAGGCAGCAAAAGGAGCTGCGGCAGGAGCTCAAGGGTCCCTATAAGAAGTGGGTCGACGAGGACGTGCACTGGATCATCACCGACCAGGAGCTGAGGGCGTTCAAGAGCCTGTCCAATGACGAGGAGCGGGATGCCTTCATCGAGCAGTTCTGGCAGCGCCGCAACCCCAGCCCCGATTCCCCTGAAAACGAATTTCGCGAGGAGCACTATCGCCGCATCGCCTATGCCAACGAGCACTACGCCGCAGGCAAGCCCGGCTGGAAGACCGATCGCGGCCACATGTACATCGCCTACGGCAAGCCGGACTCGATTGAGTCGCACCCGAGCGGCGGCACCTATGAGCGTCCTATGGACGAGGGCGGCGGCTCCACCTCCACCTTTCCCTTCGAGGTCTGGCATTACCGCTACATCGAGGGCATCGGCGAAAACATTGACATCGAGTTCGTGGATACCTGCATGTGCGGGGACTACCACATGACGCTTGACCGCTCAGAGAAGGATGCCCTGCTGCACGTACCTGGAGCCGGGGCCACCATGTATGAGCAGATGGGCATGGCCAAGCAGGCAGACCGCTTCAAGGGCGGCCTCGAGAGCCTGGGCAACGGGCCGCTCTCCGGCATGGACCAGAGTAAGCAGTTTGACCGCCTGGAGCAGTTCGCAAAGCTCCAGGCGCCGCCGGTCATCAAGTTTAAGGACCTGCAGCTTGAGTCCTTTCTCTCCGCGCACAAGGTGCTCAGCGGTCCCTACTTCCCGTTTGACGTGCGCACAGACTATGTTAAGGTGACCCAAGACACCGTGCTGGTGCCGATCACGCTGCAGATCAGGAACCGCGACATCACCTTCAACACGAAGGACGGAGTCTCGCGCGGCGATGTGCACATTATTGGCCGCGTTTCGACCATCACCGACAAGATCGTGCAGTCTTTTGAGGACACGGTGGAGGTGGAGGAGCCGTCGGAGCTGCTGCCGAAGACACTCGACAACCGCCGCCTTTACTGGAAGGCGCTGCCGCTGCGCCCCGGCCGTTACCGCGTGGACATCGCCATCAAGGACGTGAACAACCCGGATCACGTCGGTATCTGGGCGCAGGCCATCAATGTTCCCAAGTATGATGACGACCGCCTGGCCGCCTCCTCGCTCATCCTGGCAAACCACATGGAGCGCGTGCCGTCCAAGGACATCGGCCAGGGCAACTTCATCATCGGCAACACGAAGCTGCTGCCGGCGGTTACGGCAAACCCGGCCACTCCGGCCACCTTCAACCGCAACCAGTCGCTAAACTTCTGGATGCAGGTATACAATCTCGGAATTGACGAGAAGAGCAGGCAGAACGCGGCCACGATCCAGTACCAGATCATCGACACGGCGTCGAATAAGGTCATCCTGGACAAGCAGGAGCTGAGCAAAACCCTGGAGGCAAACTCTGATCAGGTGACGCTGGAACGCAGCATGCCTCTCGGTGCCCTGCAGCCTGGCAAGTACCAGGTGAAGATCACGGTGAACGACAGTGTCGGCAAGCAGGAGATCAACCAGGTCGCGCCATTTACGGTTCAGTAGCAGGGTGGGGCAGCGCAGCAGGGGCAGGAGACCGAGTGAGAGTCTCCGCTCCCGGTGGAGCAAGCATTTGGAGCTATCGCCAGAGGTGCATAACGTCTGAAGTCTGTGACCCAGAGAGTCTCTAGCTACGGTGTTGCAATCGCGCTGCTCTTGACGGTGCTCTGCCTGCCTGCCATGGCCGGAACGCAAGCGTCCGTCACTGGCGTGGTGCGCGATGCGCAAGGTGCGCCGCAGATCGGCGCCCTTATCGAGCTGCTCCGGCCGGACCTCTCCGTTGCCGCAACCACGTTTACTGACGATCGCGGCCGCTACATCCTGCCCCAGGTGCGTCCCGGCATCTATGGACTCAAGGCCACCGGCTCGCTCTTCCTGCCCACGCTGCGCGAAAATCTGCAGCTTCTGGCCAGCTCCCACGCCGTCGTGAACCTTACGCTCAACACGCTCTTCGAGGCCTTCCGCTGGCTTCCGGCGCAGGCGCGCCCGGCAGATGAGCCGAAGGACGACTGGACGTGGACGCTGCGTCTCTCAAGCAACCGTCCGCTGCTTCGTATGCTTGAGGATGGCCCGCTCGTCGTCGTGACAGACGGTGGTGCCCCGGCCCTCAAGGCGCGCGTTACGGTGCGCGGTGGCGCGGGCGGGTTCGGAGACGGAGGACTTCACCACGACTTCGAGATGGAGCGGGCCCACGACGACGATGCGCAGCTCATCTTCCGTGCGGACCTGAGCCAGGCGCCCACGGCAGTCCAGAGCACCGCCCTCAGCACGATGATGGGTTACGAGCGGCAGATTGCACCGAGGCGCAACATGATCTCCGTCGCCGCGTTGGAATTGCGCCCGGACATCCGGAGCGGCCACGGCCAGCAGTGCCTGGAATCCGTGCTGCTGCGCACCGCCGAGACGATGGACCCGATGGAAGGTGTTCACGTCGAGGTAGGCAGCGAGCTTGCCGGCGTCCATACGGACCGCAGCATCCTTGCCAACCGTCCTTTTGCGAGCGCTACCATACACGCCGGCAAATCGACTGAGATCGCCTACCGTTTCGCAACGGCACCCGATGTGCAGCGCGCCGGTCAGATGGACCGCAACACGAGCGTCACGCGCTCCGTTGCGGAAAAGGGCGGCAGGCTGGTGCTGGAGCATGGTGCGCATAACGAAGTAGCCGTGAAGCACACCGAAGGCAGGGTGGAGTGGCAGGCAGCCGCCTTCCACGACCGCGTGGAAAACCCCGTTCTGAACGGCGGCGGCGACATCTCGGCCGCCACCTGGAGCAGCGGCGACCTGCTCTTCGATCCGGCCACCGGCCTGCTTCGCACTTCGGCTGCGGACTACTCGGGGGCGGGTCTGCTGGGCGAGATCAGCGGCAATCTCGATGGAAACACGCTGCTCTCCTTCAGCTACGCAGTGAGCCAGGCGCTCGCCATGGACAGCGGCGCTGACCCGCTGCCCGCGCAGGTAACCATACACGAGGGCGTGATGAACCTGCGCCCGCGCACCACGCAAATGTATGCCGTGCAGATGAGCGGCAAGACGGCTCACGGCGGAGCGCACTGGCGCGCCAGCTACCGCTGGCAGCCGGCCAGCAGCATGACTCCCGTCGCCCTCTTCAACACCTCGCTTCCTGCCCCCTACCTCAGCCTCTTCCTCCGCCAGCCCATCCGCGTGCATCATGTGCTGCCGAATGGCTTCGAGGCCCTTGTGGACGTGCGGAATCTGCTGGCGCAGGGCTACCGGCCCTTTGTCACCAGCGACGGCAGCACGCTTTACTTTGCTCAGGCGGAGCGCAGCATGCAATGCGGTCTTTCCTTCTCTTTCTAGCGCATCTCCTGTGCTAATATTTTTCTAGCGCGCAGCATCAACGCGCACTCCCGCCGCACCGCATCAAGCCTGGACGCGTAGCTCAACTGGCAGAGCATTCGACTCTTAATCGACAGGTTGAAGGTTCGATTCCTTCCGCGTCCACCATCTCCCGGCCGTTCCAGCCGGTTCTGCGCAACGCCACGACCATCGTGCTGCGGTCTTCGAGGCAGGCATCCTGGTCCGGTAAGTTGCGCGCGCCGCGCAGCTTGACAATCTCTCCGGGCAACATTCCTGCAGGATCCCCCCATCAGAATGCTCGTCCTCTAAAGACCAGAGGCGAGGGGAGCGCATGCACAGATCAGCACGATTCGCAGTCCTGGCCGCGGCTGCTGCCTGCCTCGCTGCAGCCGCACCGCGGGCGAGCATGGCCACTGTTCAACACGCAGCTCCTGCTTATGTGGGCGGCTATCCCCAGGAGGGATGGGAGACGCCTCCGCCGGACCTGCACGGAGCCGAGCAGCAGGGCTATCATGACGGCATCGAAGGCGCGCGCAAGGATGCGGGGAACCACCGCGAACCCAACGTGCAAAACCGCGACGAATACCGGCATCCGAGAGTTCCGGAGCACGATCGCGATGCCTATCGCGAGGGCTTCCGGCGCGGGTATGACGTCGGTGTCGAGCACCTTATGCACAGCGGTACGCAGCATCGCTGATCCGTCCGCAGTCAATGGCGCGCTCCCGGCGCGCCATTGTTCTCTCCGGCCCCTGCGCGCGATGGAGAACAGGCAGCCTGCACATACGCCGAACTTATACTTGCCTTCTCGCTCCGCTGACGGCGCCGCGCTTACGGATGAGTGATACGCAGCAGCCGCGCCAACCTTGGCGTACCCTCATGTTGTTCCGCACGCATCTCTGGTGATACGTTTGCGCCCATGACTCGAAGCGCTCGCCGCCTGTTGCCATTCGCCGCCCTCTCGCTTTTCACCATTGCCGCTCACGCAGAGCAGCCCTCCACTTATCTCGTCTGCGGCGCGCTGTTTGACAGCGCTGCGGGCGCGCTCCGCCCACACGCCGTGGTCGAGGTCCAGGGCGACAGGATCGCCGGGGTCACCACCGGCCAGAACGCGCCTGCCGGTGCGCAGGCTATTGACCTCTCCTCGGAGACCTGCCTGCCCGGCCTCATTGACACGCACACGCACGTGCTGCTGCAGGGCGACGTGACCAAGGAGGACTATGACAAGCAGCTGCTGAATCAGTCGCTGGCCTACCGTGCCGTGGTGGGCGGCGCCAGCGCCGGCAAGGCTCTGCAGAACGGCTTCACCACCATCCGAGATCTCGAAACCGAGGGTGCGCTCTACGCCGACGTGGATATCAAGCACGCGATTGAAGACGGCGTGATTCCCGGGCCGCGCATGCGCGTGGCCACCCGCGCGCTTGACGTCACGGGCGCTTACCCCCTGCTGGGCTATGCCTACGGGCTGGACCTGCCGCACGGCGTGCAGGTGTGCGACGGACCGGAGGAGTGCCGCAAGGCGGTGCGCGAGCAGATCTCCTATGGCGCGGACTGGGTGAAGGTTTACGTGGACCGAAGCTACCACCTGCGCCCGGACGGCGTGCTGGACGACGTGCCCACCTTCACCCTGGACGAGCTGCGCGCGATCGTGGACGAGGCGCACCGCGAAGGGCGCCCCGTTGCCGCGCATGCCATGGGGTTGAACGGCGCACACAATGCCGTGACAGCGGGGGTCGATACCATCGAGCATGGCGACTACATTGCGCCGGGCGACCTGAAGACGATGGCAGAGAAGGGCATCTGGTACGTGCCCACCAGCTACACGCTCGAATACGTGGCCGAGGGCCGCGCGCAGGAGGGCGCGCCCGTCTGGCGGCAGATGGTTGCCGTCCACGCGGACACTTTCAAGCGCGCACGCGCCGCGCATGTGAAGATCGCCTTCGGCACGGATGCCGGAGCCTTCCCCTGGACGATCAGTGCCGCCAGGGAGTTTCCCGTACTGGTGCGCGATGGCATGTCACCGGCGGAGGCGCTGCAGGCCGCAACCGCAGAGGCGGCAAAGCTGATGCGCATGGAGGACGAAGTCGGCACTGTGGCTGCCGGCAAATTCGCGGACGTGGTCGCCGTTCCCGGCGATCCGCTCAAGGACATCACGCTCATGGAACGCGTGGACTTCGTGATGAAGGACGGCAGAATCTGGAAGCGGGGCGGCGCTGTCACGGGAAAACCCGGCCTGAAATAGGCAAGCAACTCAGTCAGTGTTCACCTTGTCACATGGTATGTAGAAGGAGGCTGCGGCGGACACTTGCCAACGCCGCCGAATCGCGCCATGCTAGAGGGCGGTATCAGGGGGAACCCATATGAACGGGTTCACACGTTTCAGCAAGTCTCTCGGGGCACTCTCCATAGCCGTCTTTGCCGTAATCTCCCTCACCTGCACCCAGCGCGCCTCCGGCCAGGTCTTCGTCGTCACGCAGGAGAAGATCGACGGCCATTATCTCGACTTCCAGCCGACCCACGTTGCGCTCTCTTCCGAGCCGCTGACCCAGCGCAGCCGCCAGGAGCTGATCCGCACCATTGACGCCGACCAGGGCTTCGCCATGCGCCCGCTGCCGCTGGAGCGGCGTGGCATCACGCTGCAGGCGAACGGCGAGATGAATCCCTCGGGCCTGGCCTATGCCGAGGAGCTGAATGCCAAGGGCATCTCGTCCCAGCCCGGTGAGCGCGTCGTCATCTCTGACCTGAAGATTTACTCTGACCGCATCGTCTTCGAGCTGAACGGCGGCCCCGACCGCAAACACCGCTTCCTGCGGCACATCTCCATCGGCACCAGCCCGTACTACACCACGCCCGTGGTGAACGACAGCGGGCCGGACCCGGTTGGATCACGGCTCACGCTGGTCTTCCCGCGCCGCGTGCCAGAGATGACGCCGGAACAGTTGCGCGCGCTCATCGCACCCATCGTCAGCTTCGGTGTCAAGTCTCCGATAGAGGCCTACACGGATACCCTTCCGCCCGTGCTCAAGAAGGCCATCCTCGAGCACCACGTCCTGGTCGGCATGAGCACCGACATGGTGCTCTACGCACTTGGCCAGCCCGAAAAGAAGATCCGCGAGCGCGAAGGCCAGATGCCGTTTGAAGAGTGGATCTATGGCGAGGCACCGCACGACGTGCAGTTTGTCCGCATCAATGGCAACCGTGTCATCCGCGTGGAAACGACCGCCGTCGGCAAGCCGCCGCTGGTGCGCGCTGAAAACGAGATGGGCGACTACTGGGCCACGCAGCCCGACCAGAATGTCCGCCTGGTCAAGCTGGGCGACCAGGACCCAGCCTCCGCAGCGCAGCAGGACGCGCGGCCCTCGAGTATGCCCACGCTGCGTAATCCGGGAGAGAAGCTGCCCACCGACAACGACAAGAACCATCCGTCGATGCAGCCGGTACAATTTCCGCAGCAGCAGAAGGACACGCCGCCTGCTTCGCAGGGCGCACCCGCACCTGCCAAACCCTGAACTGGTGCGCGGTGCTGCCGGCAGCGGATCTGTTGTAGACTGTCCAGAGCGAGTCCGACGTTCTTCTGCATCGTCCCTGCACGACAAGAACCGAAGTTCGGCCGCGCAGCCCTTGCCGGCGCGAGCAACACACATGCGCCCGCAGAGCAATCGTGAGGAGACAGGATTTTCATGGCCAAGATCGCCAAGACAGCAGACCGCAAGAAGGTAATGGACACGACCAAAAGCACGGATTGTCCGAAGTGCAGCAAGCCAACCCGCATCGTGAAGCGCGTCAAGGATCGTGAGCGCGGCGTGCCCGGCGGCGTGTACATCTCCTGCTCGGCCTGCGATTTCTACGAGAAGCTGTAAGCCGTTCCGTTCACAGAGAGAGCCCGGTATGCGCCGGGCTCTCTGTTTCTCCAAGAGTCTTTGATTACCCGGCGACCGGGAACTTCACGCAGAGCGCGAGGATAGAGCAAGTTGGCAAGGCTTCCGCATGCGGCAATATGCCTGGCACTCGGTGCATGCGCCAGCTGCCTGGCTCAGGCGCCAAACCGGCACGCGCCGGCTAAACCGCGGCCGGCGCAATCTCGGGCGGCCCAGCGGCAGCCGAATCAGCCCCCGTCGGGCCAGGTTGAGCCCGGTCCGGCGCAACCGGCTGCGCCCTCCGACGCCTCCAGGCCACGCGCAGCGACTGAGACTGTCGTCGTGACCGCCACGTTTGCTCCCGTTGCCCTGCCGGATACGGACCGCTCCGTGCGCGTATTCGAAACCTCTTTAACGCCCCTGCTCTTTCACACACCGCAGGATTATCTGGAACTCGATCCCTCCGTCAAACTGCAGGAGCGCGGGCCCGACGGCATACAGTCCGACATCTCCATCCGCGGCACAACGTTTGAGCAGTCGCTCATTCTGCTGGATGGCCTGCGCGTGAACGACCCGGAGACCGGGCATTTGAACCTTGATATCTCCGTGCCGCTGGCGGCCGTCTCACGCATCGAGGTGCTGCACGGCTCCGGCTCTACCTTCTATGGCTCGGATGCAATTGGCGGTGCCGTCAACCTGATCACGGAGCGGCCTCACACTCCTTCGCTGCGCCTCTCGGGAGGCGGCGGCAGCTTCGCTTCAATCGAGAGCAGCCTGCTGGCCGACTACATTGGGTCCCGGTGGGCTCTAAGTCTGGCGGGCAGCCGCGACGCCTCAGATGGCTTCATGGTGGACCGTGGCTACCACAGCAATGTGGGCTCGGCTGAGACCTGGCTGATTACGCCGCTGGGCACCACGACCCTGCTGCTCGGCGCAAGCGACCGCCCCTTCGGCGCAAACCAGTTTTACGGCCCTTACGCCTCCTCAGAGCGCACCAAGGGCTGGTTCGGCAGTGTGCGGCAGCCGCTGGGAAAATCGACCGAGGCGGACTTTGCCTACCGCCGCCACAGCGATCTCTTCGTGCTCGAGGTGAACGACCCGGCGTTTTACGAAAACAATCACGTCGATTCGACCTTGCAGGGCGTGCTTCGGCGCACCACCAGCCTCGGCCGCAACAGCTACCTCTCGTATGGGGCCGAGGGCGACGGGGACACCATCCGAAGCACAAACCTCGGCCGCCACGCGCGCAACCAGGAGGCCGTCTACAGCAGCCTCGACCTGCGCTCGCTCCGGCGCTTTTCGCTGTCCCTGGGTGCGCGCGAGGAGCTGTTCAGCGGTGGGGATGCCGTCTTCTCTCCCTCGCTGGCCGGGGCATTCTGGCTCGGCCGTGGCTGGCGGCTGCGCGCGGCCATTGGACACGCCTTTCGCCTGCCCACCTACGTCGATCTCTACTACAGTGACCCCGTTACAATCGGGAATCCCCAACTTAAGCCTGAGTCCGCGTGGAGCTACGAGGGCGGCTTTACCTGGAATGGCCTAAGCCGCCTCAGCCTCTCTGCCACTGGCTTTGCGCTACAGCAGCAGAATGGCATCGACTACTCGAAATACTCCTTGGCAGACAAGTGGCAGGCCACCAATGTCGGCAACCTTACCTTCACTGGCGCTGAGCTCGAGGCGCGTGTACGCGTGCTGCGTTCACAGGAGATGGACCTCGGCTACACCGGCATTCGCGCCGATCGCCAGGCTCCCGCTGGGCTCATCTCGGAGTACGCCTTCAACTTCGCCAGCCAGAATGCCTCGTTCGCCTGGAGCGGAGAGTTTGCCCGCCAGTGGACCGCGCGCATGCAGGTGCAGGTGATCGAGCGTGTGGGCAAAACGCCCTATCCGCTATGGAACATCGCCGCCGCACGCAGCACCGGCCGTCTGCGCCCCTACCTGCGGCTGCTGAACCTCAGCAATACGGGATATCAGGAGATTCCTGGCGTACCCCTGCCGGGCCGCTCCGCCATGGCGGGTGTGGAGCTGAACTTCACTGGCAGGTAACACCAGGACCCGGACCGCAGAAGCCATCTGCATGCGACACAGACTTCCCCGGAACTCCCTGCCGGCTCTACCGAACCCGCTCTAGCACCGCAACCCCGTACTTCGGCAGCGTGACCTCGCGGATGGACGAGCCGCCCTGGCCAATCAGGTCTTTCATCGCCTGCGGCAGCTTCACAGTCTGGGCGGTCGTGTCGTGGTTTATGAGCACCAGCACCGAGCGACCCTCGCCCGAGCGCATGCAGACCTCGACGCCCTGCGGCACGTCCGTCACCAGCGGCTGCACGCCTGCCTCCGCCAGGAGCTGCGCCGTCAACCTCGCCAGCATCGCGTCATCGAGCCACGCGCCCACGTAGGTGATGCTGCCTTTCCCAGTCTTGCGGGTCAGCACGGCGGGATTGCCGTCGAGCCAGCCGTTACTCGCGCCGTAGCTCGCCAGCGGCCTGGTCTCAGGCGACTTCGCACGCACCTGCTCCGCCCAGTGGTTGGCTGTTCCTGTGCCCAAGGCGCCTTGCACCGGAAGATTCTGGTCGATGGCATAGAACTGATCCACGCGCCCGCCCAGCAGGTCCTCGAGCGGACCCGGCTGCCGGTCAGGCCAGAGCGCGTTGTAGCCGTCCTTCATGCCCGAGCGCGGCCCCAGCAGCAGGTGGCCGCCCTGCTTGACGTAAGCCGCCAGGCGGTCTGCGGTCTCCTGTGGCAGCACGTTCAGCCCCGGCGCAACCACGAGCCGGTACCTTGACAGGTCCGCGCCGGCCGAAATTACATCCACTGCCTGCGCCTGCGTGCGCAGCGGTCCATAGAAGGCCAGCATCTCGCCCACCGGGTCGAACTCCGCATTGTGCCGCTGAAAGTTGATGGCCCACCGGCTGTCAAAGTCGTTGATGAGCGCCACCTCGCTCACGGGAGTCGTCCCGGCCAGCGCAGGGGCCGCCTTGTCAAACTCCTCGCCAACCTGCTTCACCTCGTCGTACACAGGCACCGGGGTTCCATCCGCGCCCGCCAGCACGCCGTGGTACTGCTCCTGCCCGTTAAGCGCGCTGCGCCACTGCCAGTACTCCACCACATCCGCGCCGTGGCCGATTGCCTGCCATGCCATGTCGCGCACCTGGCCCTTCTGGAGCGGAGTGTTGATCTTGCGCCAGTTCACGAAGGCCGGCTCCGTCTCCATCACCCAGAAGTTCTTCTGCTTGTAGCCGCGCGTCAGGTCGTGTGCCGCGCCATTTGAGATGTAGTCGTAACTGTCCGTCGAGATATAGTCGTCCCACGCGGCAAGATCGAGCACCGAGTGAACAACGTAAGCGTCAAAGCCGTCAAACCAGCCCATCGTGTTGGTCGTGATGAACTGGCGCGGGTCCGCCTGCGGCCGTATCGCGCCGATCTGGTTTTCCGAGTAGCTCTTCCATGTGTCGGAGACAAAGCGCTTCCACTCCAGCAGCAGCGCGGGATTCTCGTTCCGTTCGCGCACCGGAATCTCGTCGAAGTTGTCGTAGCTCTGGCTCCAGTACGCCGTGGTCCAGTGCCGGTTCAGATTGTCGATGGTGCCGTACTTCTGCTTGAGCCAGGCATGGAACTGCGCCCTGGCCTCTGCATCGAACGAGGGCGCGGCATACTCGTTGTCCAGTTGCCAGCCCACTACGTTCGGATTCTTGCCGAAGTGCGCGGCAAGCTGAGCGGCGATCTCACGGGCGAACTGCCGGTAGCGCGTGCTGGCAAACGAGAACTGCTGGCGGTTCCCGTGCTCATCTCGCACGCCGTCTTCATTCACCCGCAGCGTATCAGGATACTTCGTCGTCAGCCATGCGGGAGGTGCTGCCGTGGGCGTTCCCATCACCACGCAGATGTGGTGCTTTGCGGCGAGGTCTACCGCGCGCTCCAGCCAGCCGAAGTCATACTTGCCTTCGCTCGGCTCCATCGCGCTCCAGGCAAACTCGCCCACGCGCACCACGTGGATGTGCGCCGCTTCCATCAGGGCAAGGTCGTGATCCCATACGGACTCGGGCCACTGCTCCGGATACCACGCCGCGCCCACCAGCACCGGCGGCTTGTCAGGAAACTTCGTTGCTTGTGCCCAGGCCGGGGCACAGACCGGAGCATAGACCAGAAAGCACGAAGCGGCCGCAAGGGCGGCCCTGCGCAGGAGTGCCATGAAAACGCTTACCTCCAGACGAATGACGCACCCGGGAAAATCATCCCCGGAGCACGCGCCTGTCGCTCTCTCCTTACCGGATGAGAACGCCAGCGGAATGATACTCGACTCCGCCCTGGCTTGTCTTCACCAGCGGCAGCGATGGAGTCTTCGTCAACACCTCGATGCCGCCCTGGTCGAGCAGCACCGTGTCCTCCACCTTGCCTCCGCGGGCGCTCGGATTCCAGGCAAACGCCTCCGGAGAAGCGATGCGTTCTTTTCCTGTGGGCGTGGCCACCCACTCCCGCTCCAGGTAGCCGGCCGCGCCTCCCTGGTGATGCAGCTCCTCCTCGCCCGCCATGCCTGCGCGGGCGTAAGCCTCCTTTGCAATCGCGTAGAGCTCCGCCGAGGTCGCACCGTCTCGCGTGCCGTGCAGCAGCGCCGCGTTCACCTCGGCCGCCACCGCGAAACCATCTTCGAGCTGCTGCGGCATGCGCCCGAAGTGAACAAACCGCGTGATCGAGACACACAGTCCCCACCTGCGCGTGCAGAGATTCAGCATGCCAAACCGGTCGAGCCTGCCGCCGCGCGCCACCGCATGCTTGTAGCTGCGGATGCGGTCGTCGGCTGCCATCAGCAGCACCGAGGGCAGAATGCCGCGCTCCAGCAGCGGAGCCGCAACCAGCGCCTGCATCTGCAGCTCGGTCATGCCCGGCGCAAGCTGCGAGAGCGAGTCCTCCACGATGCGGGCCGTCTCTGCTGCCAGCCTGCGATAGCGCCGCTTTTCGCCGGCCTGCAGCGGCCGCCGCAGCGCAGACAGATTCACTGCTACCGCG